>BADC01000345.1 GCA_000333435.1 Corynebacterium-like bacterium B27
CAGGTGATGGGCTACCTCGACACCGCGGTCGCCGAGGGGGCGACCGTCGTCACCGGCGGCGGCAAGCCCGAGGGTGCGGAGTTCGAGCGCGGCCTCTTCATCGCGCCGACGGTGCTCACGGGCATCGACCGGTCGATGACCGTGGCGCGTGAGGAGATCTTCGGCCCGGTACTCTCCGTCATCCCGTTCGACGACGAGGCGGAGGCGCTCGAGATCGCGAACGACTCCGACTACGGCCTCACCGCGAGCGTCTGGACGAAGGACGTCTCCCGCGCGCTCCGCCTCGGGCACGAGATCGAGGCCGGGTTCGTCTGGGTCAACGACTCCTCGAAGCACTTCCCGAACGTTCCCTACGGCGGCGTGAAGGAATCCGGCATGGGCCGCGAGGAGAGCATGGAAGAACTGCTCAGCTACACGGCGCTCAAGTCGATCAACATCGCTTACTGATGCCGGCCTCAGCCGCGCATCCGCACGACACGAAAGAGAAGTCATGACATATCAGGGACTGGACACCAAGGTCATCGTCGTCACCGGCGGTGCGCAGGGCATCGGAGCGGCCTACGTGCGCCGGCTGGTGCAGGAGGGCTCGACGGTGATCGCGGCCGACCGCAACGCCGAGGGCGTCGAAGCGCTCGCCGCTGAACTGGGCGAGCAGGTCATGCCGTTCGCGATCGACGTCTCCTCGGCCGCCTCCTGCGCCGAGCTCGCGGAGGCCGCGATGAACCGCTTCGGGCGGGTCGACGGCCTCATCAACAACGCCGCGATTTTCTCGACCATCGCCATGCATCCGTTCTGGGAGATCCCGGAGAAGGAGTGGGACGCGATCATGGCCGTGAACATCAAGGGCCCATGGCTCGTGACCTCGGCGCTGCTGGAGGCGTTCAAGGCCTCCGGGCGGGCGAGCATCGTGAACATCGGGTCGGACGCCGTTCTGCTGGGCAGAACGGAGTACCTGCACTACATCGCGTCGAAGGGCGCGGTGACGGCCATGACCTTCTCGATGTCGAAGGAGCTCGGCGGGTTCGGCGTGCGCGTCAACACGCTCTCCCCCGGCCCGGTCTACACCGAGGTGTCTCGGGAGACCGTGACCGAGGCGCAGCGCGAAGCGATGCTCGCGCGCCAGGCCGTGCCCCGCACCGCCGGGCCCGACGACATGACGAGCCTGGCCGCGTTCCTCCTCTCCGACGACAGCGGGTACGTCTCCGGCCAGACCATCTCGGTCAACGGCGGGCTGGTGCACCGGTGACCGCCAACGGACCGAGTGCGGAGATCCGCGAGATCGTCTCCCTCTCCTCGCGCATCCTGGGCGGCGCGGACCAGGGCGACTTCATCTGGGGGCACGGCTCCGCGCGTGACCCCGACGGCCGCGGCGTCTGGATCAAGGAGAGCGGGATCGGGCTCGCCGAGGTCAGCGCCGATCGGGTGCATCTGGTGTCGCCCGAGGGCGAGGTGCTCGAGGGCTCCGACGGCCCGCGGCACATCGAGTTCCCCATCCACACCGAGATCATGGCGGCCCGGCCGGATGTGGGCGGCGTGGTGCATACGCACTCTCCGCACGCCATCGCGCTCGCGGCCGCCGGTGTCGACCTGCTGCCGGTGAGTCACGCGGCGACGCACTTCGTGCCGCCTCAGGTGCCACGCTTCACCGAGACGGGCAACCTCATCCGCACTCGAGAGCTCGGCGCCTCGCTCGCCGCGTCGCTCGGCGCCTCGAACGCGGTGTTCCTGGTGAACCACGGCATCGTCACCGTCGGACCCGACCTCCAGACCGCGACGGTCTCGGCGCTGCTGCTCGAGACCGCCGCCCAGCAGCAGTTGCTGACGACGGGCTTCGGCGGAGCGACCTCGTGGTCGGACGACGAAGAGGCGCTCGCGAAGCGCGAGATCATCTACAGCGCCAAGGCCCTCGGCACAGTGTGGGACTACCTCGTGCGCCGGCTGGGCTGAGCGTCACCTTCCCCGTTCTGACAGCCAGAAAACCGAAGTCGCCTCTCCCTCGGAGGCCCTACGGTCGGAATCACCCCGGTACAGGCGCCGGACGCCTGTCTACGCAAAGGAGCGTTCAGTATGAGTTATGTCATCGGAGTCGACGTGGGAGGCACCTTCACGGATGCCGTTCTCGCCGACGACCAGGGCAACATCGTGGGGGCCAAGGCCCCCTCCACCCCGCCCGACTACTCGGCGGGAGTGATCGACGTGCTGCGGGTGCTCGCCGAGCAGCTCGGCCTGAGCCTGGAGGCGATGCTCGCCGACACCCGGCACATCGCACACGGCACCACCTCGTCGCTGAACGCCCTGGTCATGGGCAACGTGCCGCCGGTGGGCTTCATCACCACGCGCGGTCACGGCGACTCGATCTACATCATGAACGTCGAAGGGCGCTACCTCGGCAGCTCGCCGGAGCAGCTGCAGAGCGTGATGACCCAGTCCAAGTCGCACGGCCTCATCCCGAAGAGCAGCACCTTCGAGGTGACCGAACGGGTCGACCGCGACGGTGGAGTCGTCGTGGCCCTCGACGAGCAGAACGTGCGGCAGGCCGTGGCCGACATCCTTGCGCAGGGCATCAGCGCCATCGCGGTGTCGCTGCTCTGGTCGTTCCGCAACGACGCGCACGAGCGGCGCATCCGCGAGATCGTGCGGGAGATGGCGCCGGAGACCTTCGTGTCGCTCTCGTCGGAGGTGAGCCCGCGCATCCGCGAGTTCTCCCGCAGCGCCACCACGATCATGAGCACGCAGATCGGGCCGGGGCTGGCGAGCTACCTCGAGAACCTCGAGGGCACGCTCCGGGAGCACGGGCTCCAGGGCCCGCTGCTCGTGATGCAGAGCAACGGCGGGGCGATCGTCGCCGGCGAGGCTCCGGCCACCGCCATCAGCACGGTGGGCTCGGTGCTCACGGGCGGGGTGGTCGGTGCCGTGGCCCTCGGCAAGCAGCTCGGTCACCGCAATGTCGTCGCGACGGATGTCGGCGGCACCACCTTCCTCGTCGGTCTCGTGGTCGACGGCGAACCCGTGCGCTCCTCCGGCACCGTGATCAACCACCACCCGGTGAACGTGCCCACCCTCGAGGTGCACGCCATCGGCTCCGGGGGTGGCGCCATCGCCTGGATCGACCAGGGCGGCAACCTGCAGGTGGGTCCGAAGAGCGCGCAGGCGGTGCCCGGCCCCGCTTGCTACGGCCAAGGCGGAACCGAGCCCACCAACACGGACGCGAACCTCGTACTCGGCATCCTGCCGACCTCCGGACTCCTCGGCGGGCGCAAGGGGCTCGACCTGGAGAAGGCGAGAGAGGCCATCCGCACCCGCATCGCGGAGCCCCTCGGCCTCTCGGTGGAGGATGCAGCGGCCGCGATCTACGCCGTCCAGAACGCCCAGACCGGCGACCTCCTGCGGAAGACCGTCGTCGAGGCCGGGCACGATCCGCGCGACTTCGTGCTCTACGCCTTCGGCGGGCCGGCCCCG
>BADC01000344.1 GCA_000333435.1 Corynebacterium-like bacterium B27
ATTCAGCCGGTCCCGGGGACCTCTAGAGTCATGCGGGGCTGATCGCGATCGAGGCGCAGCCGGGCTCCCGCGTTCAGCACAATCCGCGTGCCGTCCGCTAGGGCCAGCTCGCGGCTGGCCGTCTCCGGCGCCTCGACCACATAGGGCGCCGACGCATCCGACCAGAAATAGGCATGCAGGCCGATCGCGCCCACGATCATCGCCGCGATGCCGGAGCCCCACGCCCAAATCAGCGCGCGGCGCCGGGCCGGGCCGGGCGGCGGTTCGGGTATCGCGATCGGCGCGCGATC
>BADC01000343.1 GCA_000333435.1 Corynebacterium-like bacterium B27
CTCGGCCGCGGCCGGCACCGGCACCACGGTCGACTCCGACGCCGTGTTCGACGTCCTCTTCCGCGAGGCGCTCACGGGCGACGCGGATGCCGGGGGCCTCTTGGCATACAACCACCTGGCCGGCGAGCCCATCGCAGGCCTTGACGAGGGCCGGCCCCTGTTCGTGCGCACCCCCGACAGCTCGTTCACGCTCGCCAACGTCATGCGCGCCCAGATCTACGGCGTGTTCGGCACCCTCGCGCTCGGCATGCGCGTGCTCGCCGACGAAGGCGTGGCCCTCGACCGGATGTTCGCCCACGGCGGCCTGTTCCGCACCGCCGGGGTCGCCCAGCGCTTCCTGGCCGGAGCGCTCGCCGCGCCCGTCGCGGTGGCCGAGACCGCCTCCGAGGGCGGGGCGTGGGGCATCGCGGTGCTCGCCGCCTACACCCGGTACGTGCTGGCGGCGTCGGGCGACGCCGACGAGGCAGGCGCCGAAGGGGCGCCCCGGGCATCCGTCTCGCCCGCATCGGGGCTGGACGCGTTCCTGCGTGACCGGGTGTTCGCCGGTGCGGCGATCGAGACCGCCGACCCCGACCCGGCCGACGTCGCCGGCTTCGCCGCCTACCTCGACCGCTACCACGACGGTCTCGCCGCCGAGCGGGCCGCCGTCGAGGCCCTGCCCCTGAAAGGAAACCCCGCGTGACCGAGCCCGATTTCCCACCCGCCGTGCAGGCGGCCATCGACCAGGTGCGCGCCGATGTCGCGGCCCTGCACGCGCAGCTCACCCGCTACGGCCTCGTGGTCTGGACCGGTGGCAACGTCTCCGGCCGGGTGCCGGGTGCCGAGCTGTTCGTGATCAAGCCGAGCGGCGTCGACTACGACGACCTCGCGCCGGAGAACATGATCCTCTGCCGGCTCGACGGCAGCGTGGTCGAGGACACGCCGGGCGCCGAGCGCTCGCCCTCGAGTGACACCGCTGCGCACGCCTACGTCTACCGCAACATGGCCGAGGTCGGCGGGGTCGTGCACACGCACTCCCCCTACGCCGTGGCGTGGGCGGCCCGGGGCGAGGCGATCCCCTGCGTCACCACCGCGATGGCCGACGAGTTCGGCGGCGAGGTGCCGGTGGGTCCGTTCGCCATCATCGGTGACGACTCGATCGGGCGCGGCATCGTCGAGACGCTCCGCGGTCACCGCTCGCGGGCCGTGCTGCTGAAGAACCATGGGCCG
>BADC01000342.1 GCA_000333435.1 Corynebacterium-like bacterium B27
CGCTTCGAGAGCGGGGCCCCGGATGCGCCCTCGCGCGGCATCTCCGCGGCCGGCGAGTGGTACACCGCGCACGAGGCCCGCATGGTGGGCGCACCCGCGCAGAGCCCGCGCCTGCCGTTCATGCTCGCCGCGAACGGGCCGAAGGGGCTGGACCTGGTCGCGCGACTCGGTCAGAGCTGGGTCACCACGGGCCCGGAAGGCGCGACCGGAGACGAGTGGTGGCGGGCCGTCGCGGAGTTGACGCAGCGACTCGACGACGCGGCCGAGCGGGCGGGCCGCGACCCGATGTCGATCGACCGCGTGCTCTCGATCGACTCGGGCGGCCGATTCTCGCTCGAGAGTGTCGGCGCTTTCGCGGATCTCGTCGGTCGCGCCGGCGAACTGGGCTTCACCGACGTCATCAGCCACTGGCCGCGCGCCGAGGGCATCTACGCCGGGTCGGAGGACGTGCTCGTGGCGGCGGCCGCGGGCATCCGTTCGCGCTGAGGGCATAATCGACGCATGACGCCCGAACCCGCTTCCCCGCCCGTCGGCGACGCCGCACGGCCGGGTCGCGCTGCGAGCGTGTTCGACGTCGCCAAGGCGGCCGGGGTGTCGCACCAGACCGTCTCGCGGGTGCTCAACCGGCATCCGAGCGTGCGCCCGGCGACGCGGCAGAAGGTGCTCGACGCCATGCGCGAGCTGCGCTATCGGCCGAATCTGGCGGCCCGCGCGCTCGTCACGAGCCGGTCGCGCATCATCGGCATCCTCTCCACCTCGAGCGGGGAGTACGGGCCCGCGGCGACCATCAGCGCCGTCGAGGCCGCCGCCCGCGGTCGCGGGTACAGCGTCACGATCGCGGGCGCCGACGGGCTCGACCAGACCTCGATCGACGAGGCCATCAACCACCTCGTCGACCTGTCCGCCGAGGGCATCGTCGTCATCGCGCCGCAGTCGCAGGTGCTGGCGAGCCTCTCCCGCCGCTCCTTCGATGTGCCCTACGTGACCTTGCAGACGCTCTCGACGGTGGGCGACGCCGAACTCGACCTCGACCAGGTCGAGGGCGCCCGGCTCGCCACCGCGCACCTCGCCGACCTCGGTCACCGGCGGATCGGGCACCTCGCCGGCCCGTCCGACTGGGTCGACGCCGCCTCGCGGGTCGCGGGCTTCCGGGCCGAGCTCGCGTCACGATCGCTGCCCGACGACCTGATCGTGAGCGGGGACTGGAGCGCCGCATCCGGCTATCGGGCGGGTCGCGAGCTCATCGCGCGCGGGGCGACGGCGGTGTTCTCGTCGAACGACCAGATGGCGCTGGGCCTCCTGCACGCGGCGAGCGACGCCGGGGTGGCGGTGCCGGCCGCACTCAGCGTGGTGGGGTTCGACGACACCCCGGAGGCCGAGCACTACCTGCCGCCCCTGACGACCGTTCGCCAGGACTTCGCCGAGTCGGGGCGACGCTGCGTCGCCCTGCTGCTCGGCGAGCACGAGCCGCCGCCCTCGGTGCTCCCGACGCTCGTGGTGCGCGCCTCGGCCGCGCCGCCGGCCTGACCGGCTCTTTCCCCGAGCGGTGATTCTGGCGTATGCTCGACTCGCAATGTGAGCGATCACATCCCGAGTCGAAGGAGCCCCAGGCGATGATCGAGACCGCTGCCGCCCCCGCCCACCGCGACCGCGTCGCCGACGCCATCCGCGCCGGGCGCACCTCACTCGGCATCGAGCTCGGGTCGACCCGCATCAAGGCCTGCCTCGTCGGCGACGACCCCGCCGAGGTGCTCGCCGTGGGCAGCCACGCATGGGAGAACGAGTTCGTCGACCGCATCTGGACCTACTCGCTCGAGAGCGTGTGGTCGGGCCTGCAGGCAGCCTACGCCGACCTCCTCGCCGACATCGAGCGCCGCTACGGCGTGCGCCCCTCGACCTTCGGCGCCATCGGCGTCTCGGCGATGATGCACGGCTACCTCGCCTTCGACGAGGCGGGCGAGCTGCTCGTTCCCTTCCGCACCTGGCGCAACACCACCACCGCGCGCGCGGCCGCCGAGCTCACCGACTCGTTCGGCGTGAACATCCCGCTCCGCTGGTCGATCGCACATCTGCACCAGGCCGTGCTCGATCGTGAACCGCACGTTCCCCGGGTGCGGCACATCACCACGCTCGCCGGGTACGTGCACTGGCGGCTCACCGGGCGCACCGTGCTCGGCGTCGGCGACGCCTCGGGCATGTTCCCGATCGACCCCACGACGCGCGACTACGACACCGACCTCATCGCCCGCTACGCCGAACTCGTCGTCGACACCCCGCTCGAGCGCGGTCTGCGCGAGCTCCTGCCCCAGGTGCTCGTGGCGGGCCAGCCGGCCGGCACCCTCACCGACGACGGGGCCGCTCTGCTCGACCCGAGCGGCACCCTCCGCCCGGGCGCCGTGCTCTGCCCACCCGAGGGCGACGCCGGCACCGGCATGGTGGCGACCCAGTCGGTCGCGCCGCGCACGGGCAACGTCAGCGCCGGCACGAGCATCTTCGCCATGGTCGTGCTCGAGCGGCCGCTCGCGCGGGTGCACCACGAACTCGACGTGGTGACCACCCCGGCG
>BADC01000341.1 GCA_000333435.1 Corynebacterium-like bacterium B27
CGTCGAGGACGAGCTGTTCAAGGCCGGCGCGGTGGCGGGCTCCGCCGTCGTGATCGGCCGGGGCAACGGCGTCGTGTTCGACTGGGAGCCCACGCTCACCTCCACCGCCGAGCTGGTCACGAGCCCGCGCGGAACCGACCCCCGGCTCGACGGCAACCGTCGCCGCACGAGCAGCCAGCGCCGTGAAGACTACTTCGACCTCATGGACGCCAAGGCCGAGGCGCGTGCCGAACTCGTGCGCGAGAAGGAGGCCGGGCTCTGGCAGGACGAGGACG
>BADC01000340.1 GCA_000333435.1 Corynebacterium-like bacterium B27
GTCAGCATTTTCGAGTTCCGTCGCCGAGTCTACGTGGAGCAGACGGGTCANCTCGACCCCTCCGACCTGTCCGACGACGGAACGGATCGTGACGCCGACGACGCCCGCTCGGTCACCTTCGCGGTGCTCGAGAACGCCCCCGAGGGCGTGCGCATCGTCGGCGTGGCCCGCACCATCATCAAGGGCGCCGACGGCAGCGACCGGCCGCTGCCGGTGGAGGAGTTCTGCCCCGAGCTGTTCGCCGAGCATCCGCTCGATCTCGGCAGTGTCGAGGTGTCGCGGGTGATCGCGCGGCACGAGCGGGTCGCCATGCAAGAGCTCGTGCAGTGGCACCTGTTCGCGCTCATGTCGGCCTACTTCTCGTCGCACGACGTGGGGCGCACCTTCGCCATCATCGAGCCCTGGCTCGAGCGGCTCCTGGCCGGGGTGCTCGCCATCTCGCGCATCGGCGAGCCGCGCTACATCGAGCACTACCTCGACTACAACCTCCCCGTGGAATTCGACCTCGCCGGGTCGGCGGCCCGCATCGAGGAGCGCAACGCCACCATCCTCGGCACCCTCGAGGCCGCCGACGGCGCGCTGGAGTACTTCGGCCGGGTCTCACGCACCCAGCGCGCAGCCGCCGTGGTCGACGCGGTGCCCGAAGGCGGATGAGATCGGTCGCCTCGCCGGAGTTCAGTCGCAACTACGGCTTCTGGAGCGAGGCGGAACAGCAGGCGTTGCTGGCGGCGCGCGTCGCGATCGCGGGGGTCGGCGGCGTCGGCTTCCAGGTGGGCACGAAGCTGGCGCGCATGGGCGTGGGGAGCTTCAGCATCGCCGACCCCGAAGACTTCGAGCCGCAGAACGCGAACCGGGTGCCCGGCGCCACCACGGCCACGTACGGGCGGTCGAAGGCGGAGGTGTTCCGCGAGCAGGTGCGGGAGATCAACCCCGCCGCCGTCGTGCACATCTACCGCGACGGGGTGACCACCGAGAACGTCGGTGAGTTCCTCGAGGGTGCGTCGCTCGTGTTCGACGAGTCGGAGACGACGCATCCGGAGATCGGCACCACCATCGCCCGGCACGCCCGAGCGTTCGGCATCCCCGACCTGCTCGTGGTGAACGTCGGTTTCGCCGCCCAGGTCACCTCGTTCCACCCGCGCAGCCGCTTCACCTTCGAGCGGTTCATGGGGCTGCCCGCCGATGCGTCGCTCGACGAGATCGCGGCGTCGAAGGTCGACTACTCCCGGTTCCTCCCTTATATCCCGCCGTACAGCGATCTCCGCGGCCTCGTCGCCATGACGACGGATGCGCCCGACGGCTCGAGCGTCTCCCTTCCGTCGATCTCGCCCGGCGTCGACCTCGCCAGCGCGATCGGCACCACCCAGGCCTTCCTCCACCTCACGGCCGGCGTCGCCAATCGCCGCCGCCGGCCGATCTGGGCCCCGCGCCTGGCGTATCTCGACGCCTACGCGGTCCGGGCGCGGGTGCTGCGCGCCGGTCGCGCGACGCATCTCCGGCACGTGCTGGTGGCGGCGGTGCGCGACCGCTTCGGCCGCAACCCGCAGGGCAGCTACACCCACGCCGACATCGCCCGACGCCGCGACACGGAAAGTTGAGGTAAACTCGATCTTTTTGGAGATCGATGTCTGTTCAGCCTGCGCCCCGCATCCGCAGTCTCGACTGGGCGCGTGGGGTGATGCTCATCGCGAGCGTCGCCTCGAACTCGCTGCTCGAGGACCCGCCGTGGTTCGACCATGCGCGGTGGGATGGCGTGCATCCGCTCGATCTCGTCTTCCCCGTGTTCGTCACGCTCTCCGGGTGCGGCCTCGCGTTCGCGATGCACCGGCGGGTGGCGCTCTGGCCGCTGGCCCGGCGTGTGGTGGTGCTGTTCGTGGTCGGTCTGCTCTACAGCGCGATCACGCTCGATTCGTGGGAGTTCGGCACCTGGTGCGTGACCGGGGTGCTTCAGCTCTACGCCATGCTCGTCGCCGCGGTGGGGCTCATCCACCTGATCACGAAGTCGTGGTGGGGGTGGCTGATCGTGACGGTCGTGCTCGCCGGTGCGTACACGGCCATCCTGGCGGCGTGGTCGACCGGGTGCTCGGGCGGCGTGCTGGCTGAGCACTGCAATCCCTCGGGCATCGTCGACCCGGCCGTGTTCGGTGCGGCGCACATCTATCACCGGGGGGAATGGGGGTACGACCCGGTCGGGCTGGTCGCGGGTCTCGGGTCGCTTGTCAGCGCCTCGGCGGGCGCGACGGCCGGGCACCTGCTGCTACGGCTGCGCGACCGGGGCTGGCTGCGCGGCCGAGTCGGTGCGCGGTGGTTCACCGAGGGCGTGGGTGCCGCCGTCGTTCCGCTTCTCGTGCTCGCCGCCGGTCTCCTCCTGCTGGCCCAGCTCACCATCGCGGTGCCGGACTGGCTCACCGGGAGCACACCTCTCGTCATGAAACGGCTGTGGACGCCGCCGTTCGCGCTTCGCGTGGCGGGATTCGTGGTGATCGGGTTGCTCGCCGGCCACCTGCTGCTCGATCGACGCCACGTGGGTGCCTGGTTGCAATGGCTGGTCTACCCGCTGCTCGCGCTCGGCCGCAACAGTCTGCTCGTGTACTTCGGCTCGCACGTCGTGATGAGCGTGCTCCTGCGCCCGATCGTGCTGCCGTCGGGTGCGGTGCCGGAGGGCGAAGGGCCTCCGCTGTCACCGGCGCGGGCCATCGCCGAGTCGATCGCCGTGGGCGGGCAGGTGCAACTCACCTGGTCGGTGCTGCTGCTGGCGTTCTGGGTGCTGCTCGCCTGCGTGCTGAACCGGGCGCGCGTGTATCTGCGCCCGTGACCCCCGGGCTGTGACTCCAGGGCTGTGACCCTGCGGCTGTGCCCCCGCGGTCAGGCGGAGATGCGCTGCAGGGGCCCGGTCGCGTCGGCCGGCGTGTAGTAGTCGATCGCTTCTTCGGGCGCCGCGAACGGGCCCGACCAGGCGAAGCGGTCGTGGCGGTGGGTGAGTTTCATGAACCAGCCGTCCTTCAGCAGGTACACGGTGGCAAGCGGCGCAGCGGTCCGTGGGTCGTCGCCGGCGCGGCCGAGAATGGCGATGGTGCTCGTCTTTTTGAGGATCACGATCTCGTTCACAGTGCCGAGACTAGCCAGCACAGGTTATCGGCGTGTTACGGCCGGAAGACGATTTGCTCACGACGACGACATCTGACGAAATCTGCCCGCCAAACCTTCGGCCGCGTCCCTCGTTCGGGGCCGTGACGGTGTAATGTGAGGCCAACGGGGACGTCGGAAGCGGGCCCGGATCGCGGCCGTAAGGGTAACGGCACATCGTGACCGGCACGTTGACGTCTCCTTGCGGGATGAGAGTATCGGGTCCTCTCATCCCGCTAAACATTTCATGCTTGAATCGGGGCGTGAAGCTGAACCGCGTGCACCACATCGCCATCATCGCCACCGATTACGAACGCTCCAAGGCGTTCTACCTCGATGTGCTCGGGTGCACGCTCCTCACCGAGGTCTACCGCGCCGAACGCGACTCCTGGATGGGGGATCTGGCGCTGAACGGCGAGTACCTGATCGAGCTGTTCTCCTTCCCGTCGCCGCCGCCGCGCCCCTCGCATCCGGAGGCGACGGGCCTGCGTCACCTCGCCTTCGAGGTCGATTCGGTGGCGGATGCCCGGGCCGAGCTCGTGGCACGCGGCGTGCCCTGCGAAGAACTCCGCACCGACCCGCACACCGGCAAGGCCATGATGTTCTTCAGCGACCCGGACGGCCTGCCCCTGGAACTCTACGAGCGCTGAGCTGGCCGGCCGGTCTTGCACCTCATTCGAATATATGTTCGAATGAGGCATGCGCTGGAACGGACAGACCCTCGACTCCGAGACCCCGTCGACCCTGCCCGGACTGGCCCGCTTGAACAACCTCGTGCGGTCGGTGCAGACGCCCGAGTTCGCGGGCATCACCTTTCACGAGGTGCTCGCGAAGAGCGCCCTCAACCACGTGCCCGGCGCGAGCAGGACCATGCCGTTCGCGTGGACGATCAATCTTCGTGGCGGCGTTCGAGAACCTCGCCGTCACCACGGTGATGCCCGTGATCAGCGCCGAACTCGACGGCGCCTCGCTCTACGCCGTGGCGTTCGCCGGGCCGCTCGCCGTGTCGGTGCTCCGGATGGTGGTGGCCGGGATGTGGGCCGACCGGTCCGGCCCGCGGGTGCCGTTGTACGCATCCGTCGCC
>BADC01000339.1 GCA_000333435.1 Corynebacterium-like bacterium B27
GGGTCGTCGAACCGGCAGCACCGAGAGCGCGTCGCCGTACTCCGACGCCGTGACGGATGCGCTTCCGCCCGAACCGTCGACCAGCGTCACCGTGAGGTCGGTGCTGCCGTCGATCGCCACCGAGTCGTCGGGCGACACCCGGAACGACAGCGACTCGGAGCCCGAGAAGTCCGTCGCCGCAGCCGGCACCGGCACCCGCAGCTCGCCCGCCGCCGCCGACGGCGAGGCCGGCGTGGTGTAGCTGAAGTGCAGCGACGGAGCCGAGGGCACCGAGGTGGCACGGCCGTTGCCGTAGATCGGGCTCGTGAACCCGTAGTCGGGCGCCTGCGCGAACTCGAGCTGCGTGACGCAGTACGGCAGGGTCGCCGGCACGTCGAGCGGGCTCATGCTCTCGCAGAACTGGTAGGTGCCCGAACCGACAGCCTGCACCGAGGTGTCGGGGGTGTCGAAGTCAGCGATGTCGACACGATCCGACGGCGGCAGGGTCGCCGAGACGCGCACATCCGCCCGCCCAGCCGACTCCGGCTTGGCGTCGGAGCCGTCGAACATCGGCAGGAACTGCTGGTCGCCGCCGAGCGTGAGCCGGAAGAAACCGGCGATGTAGGCGTTGCCGAACGCGTACTGCTCGTCGGCCGTCAGACGGGTGGGAGCGGATGCGCCACAGGTCGGGTCGGTCTGGTTGCGATCCATTATCGCCCAGTCGTCACTGGTGGCCACCGGGTACTTGCCCGGCGTCCACGCGGTGTTGAAGTAGTTGTGGTTGCCGCCCATCACGAGCACCGACGAGCGCAGCACGTCGTCGCCGTAGGCGTGACGGGAGTCGTCGATGTACTTCTGGCCCATCTGGTCTTCGACGTCGCCGTCGCAGTACGGCAGCACGACGGCCGTCGGCACGTCGGGCAGCGTCATGCGCGAGTAGTCGGTGGGCGCGAGCGGCAGCACACCCTTGATGCCGAACGGCTGCGCCTGCTCCGCGTTCAGCAGCGCGGCGCGCACGACGCCCTCACCGCCACGGGAGTGGCCCATGAGGCCCACGTCGTCGAGGTCGAGCCGCCCGGCGAGGTCGGCGGGCAGGCCCACGGATTCGCCGGCGTTCGTCGCCCGCAGGAGCGACAGGTGGTCGAGCACCAGCTGGCCACGGGCCGCGGCACCGGTGTCGTCGGCGAGCGAGCCGTCGAGGGCGTTGATGGCGTTGGCCGAGATCGAGACCACGGCGTAGCCCTGCGAGGCGAGGATCTGCGCGGCGTCGTTGTAGCCGAGGTAGCTCTCGACGTCGATCTGGTCGGGGTTGCACGGCCAGGCGTTCGGGTTGCGCGTGCCACCCGTGCAGGAGGTGTGCCGACCGTGCAGGAACACGACGACGGGGCGCTCCCCGGGCGCCTCCACGGGCATCCAGACCGCCGCCCGGATCTCACCCTTACGACCGAAGCCGCGGATGTCCTCCGCCTCGTCGCCCAGATCGTAGTCGTCGCGCTCGACCGTGTAGGGGCCGGCGGCCGACGGGTCTTCGCTGAGGGTCGGCGCATCCGTCGCGGCCAGCGGGAGCTGGTCGGTGAGCGAGTGCAGCTCCGAGCGGTCGACCGGCGCGGCGATGGTCGGGTCACCGGCGCCCGACCAGCCCTGGTCGATGGACGTGGCGTCCGCCACCGCGGGATCGGGCGTGGTGAGGGTGAGGGTGAGACCGTCGAGCGACTGGAGCGCGAGGCCGAGCTCCACTCCGTCGGCCCACAGGGTGGGAGCGTCGCTGCGGATCTCGAGCGGCTCGGCGAGGGTCTTCGTGACCTCGTAGCCGCCCGGCACCTCGACGACCGACCAGTCGGCGCCCGAGGCGACCGGGTCGGCGGCGGTGATGACGGATGCGCCGGGTGCGCTCTGCGCATACGCCGGCGCGCTCAGCAGAACAGGTGTTGCTGCGACGAGAAGTGCCGTGGCGATTGCCGCGTTCCTCCACGCTCTCGGTGATCTGGACAAGATGCTCCTGATTCGGTGACGGATAAGTTCGCACACGGGCGCTTTCTTGCCGGATTCAACGGCGAATGGTTCAGATCCCGCCGGTGGGCCGTTGCCAACCTAGTGGCCGGCGCAGACCACATTCGTCGAGGAAACATGATCGCAACAGAGTGTTTACGAACGCGAAGCCCCGGGATGCCCCGAGCCGCCCCGAGGTCTGGGCCGACCGGGCGTGCGAGGATCGAAGCAGACCGTAGGGGGTGCCGATGAGCCTGGGGATGCCGCGCGAAGCGAGCGGCCGCGTCGTCGTGCGCGCCCTCTCCGGCGCGTCGCTCGCCGTCGGGGCCACCGCCCTGGTCATCGCGGCGGTGATGGTGCTGCTGCGCAACATCAACTCGCCCTACGACGTGTGGCTCGCCATGCTCTTCCTCGTGCCGATCGCCGCCCTCATGGTGCTGCGCCATCTGCAGGACACGCTGTTCGCAGGGCTCGCCTACCTCGTCATCGCCGCGATCAGCATCGGGTTCTACGCGTCCATCCTCATCTCCAACGCGCCCGAAGCCATCGTGGAGTCGCCCTTCATCCTCGCCCTCCCGCAGATCGCCGTGATCTACACCGTGGCGCCGCGATTGCTGGGCGTGCAGTCGCTCGTGCTGATGGCCGGCGCCTACCTGCTCGGCCAGGCAGCGGTGTACGCGGCTGCGCTCGAGTCGGGGCGGTTCCCCGCCTTCGACGTGCTCACCGCCGCCGCTGCCGTCGTGGTGCTGGCCATCTGCGCCACCGACCTGCTGGTGCGCCGGCACACCGCCGCCGACCACCGCGCGGTGGTCCGGGCCAGACGGGATGCGGATGCGATGCACTACCAGCAGGAGCTCGAATCGCAGGTGGTCGCCCTCTTCCACGACACCGTGCTGAGCGAACTCACCGTGCTCGCCAACCAGCCGCCCGGGCCGCTCGGCGAACCGCAGCGCGCCGCCATCCGCCGCGACCTCGCGCTCATCGCCGAGGGCGCCTGGTGGCCCGACGAGAGCGCCGCCACGGCGGCGGATGCCCGCACCGACGCCCTCCCGCCGGAGCTCGGCGCCGTCGTGGCGCAGAGCCGCGGCGAAGGCTTCGCCGTCGACGTCTCGGGCGACATCGCGTCGCTGCACCGCCTCACCCCCGCCGTGGGCTCGGCACTCGCCCTCGCCCTCCGGCAAGCGCTCGTCAACTCCCGTCAGCATTCCGGCGTCGACCGTGCCGAGATCGTGGTCGACGGCGAAGCGGATGCGGTGGTCGTGATGATCGCCGACGCCGGCCGCGGCTTCGACCCGGCTGCGGTGCCGCCCGACCGCTTGGGGGTCTCGCAGTCCATTCGCGGGCGCATCCGCGACGCCGGTGGACAGGCCCAGCTCTGGGCCTCGCCCGGCTACGGCACCACCTACATGCTCACTCTCCCCGTCGCGCCCGAGCACGCGTGGGAACCACGGTGATCGGCTTCCTCGCCTGGCGCGGCACACCGCAGCGCCTCGACCCGGTGGCGGCCCGGTCGATCTACCCCCTCGTCGGGGCGGCAGCCGTCGCCTCGTTGAGCTGGGCGATCATCCGCACCATCGTGTCCTCCGGCGAGATCCGCGGCCCGGTCGCGGCGGGTCTGGCGATCGGGCTCATCGCCGCCTCGGCGGTCGTCGTGCTGGTGGTCACCGACCCGGTGCGCACACCCGTGCGCTTCGCCGGGCTCGCCGCCGCCGTGGGCGCCGCGCTGCTCGCGAGCGTCACCTCGAGCATCAGCACCTGGGGCACGTCGAACGTGCTCTGGGACAACTGGGGTCCGCTCGTCGTGGGCATCGTCATCCTCGTCTTCGCCGAGTTCCGGCCGGGCCGCGACCTCGCGCTCGTCACCGCCGTCAGCGCCGTCGTGCTGGGCGCGACCGCCGCGCTCGAGACCTCCGCCATGCCGCAACTGGCCTCGCCGGTCACCTCGGCCGTCATCGCGATGGCGCCGGTGCTCCTGTTCGGGGTGGGCGCATCCGTCTTCTCGTACCGGCTCAGCCTGCTGCTCTCGCGCGCCGCCGAGTCGGCCGCGCGCGAGCAGAGCGGGCTCAGCCGGCGGGTGCGCATCCGGTTGCGCGAACAGCTCCGCGAGTCGGGGCGGGAGGCGCTCGCCGTGGAGCTGGTGCCCTTCTTGACGGGCGTGCTCGAACGCGGTTCGGTGACGGCGGCGGATGCCACCGAGGCCCGTCGCATCTCGGCCGTGCTGCGCTCGGTGATCATCACCGACATGGGACTGCCGTGGCTCGAGCGGCTGGCTCGGGCGCATCCGTCGGCGCTCGCCGTCGACGACCCCGGCGCCCTGGGCGACGCGTTCGGGATGGAGCAGAAGGTCGCGCTGCGGGCCCTGATCACCGCTCTCGTGAGCCGGGTGGCGGATGCGCCCGGCGGCACGGTCACCGTGGTGCTGCGGGCGGTGGGCCGGCACCGCAGCATCCTCCTGCGGGCACCGTTCGAGGCGGGGGAGGCCACCGCGCGCCTGCGCTTCGGCGCCTCGATCACCGTGATGAACGCGGTGTTCGGCCGCTCCTCGGTCACCGTCGCCGACGGCGAGCTACGCCTGCTCTTCGCCTACGACCCGCCGCTCAGCTCCCCGGCAGGATCGCCGGCAGATCAGTCGTCGATGCCGTCGTAGTCGCGGCTGCGGGGCTGCACGAGGGGCATCTCGTCGATGCCGCCGCTCAGGCGCGCGATGGCGGCCTCGGCGTCGTAGGCCGGGTCGGGCACGATGAACGACTGGATGATGGCGTGGTACGAGATGGCCGCGAGCGACACCTCGGCGGGGCGCCCCTCGTTGTCGACCTCGTAGCGGGCCTCGACCAGGTCGGGGATGGTGGTGCGGGCGATGCCGAGGCCCTCGATGATGGCGGCGGCGGCGACCACGAGCGGGCGGTAGTCGTCGTTGAGGTCGGGCCGCAGGCGGTAGCCCACCGCGGGCACGATGTTGCGGTAGAACACCTCCATCTGGTCGAGGAAGGCGAGTTCGGAGTTGCGCAGCGCCTCGATGATGCGCTCGCGCACGCGCGAGTCGGGGTAGGAGAGGGCGGTGGAGGAGAGGGCCACGTAGGTGCGCCACTGCACCGACGACGTGACCGACTCGAAGTTCTGCTCGGCGGCGAGACCGGTCACATCCACGAGGATGCGGCGCCGGCCCTCGGGGGTGCGCAGCTCATCGGCGCGGAAGCCGAGGTACTCCCACGTGGCCACGAGCGACTCCTCGTCGGCGCGACCGGGGGAGACCTGGTTGGCCACCTCGCTCAGGAGCTCTTCGAAGAAGGCCTCCTTCGACTCCCAGATACGGTAGACGGAGCTGCGCGGGACGCCGGCCTCCTTGATGAGATCGTCCATCAAGAGATGCTCGAATCCGACCGTCAGACCATTGGTCTGCACGAGGGCCATCGCGGTGTCGAGGAGCTTCGCGCGCACCTCGTCTTTGGGCACGCGCGTGCGGCCCGGCCCGGACTTCGTCCAGCTGTTCTCAGACATTGTTGCCCCTCTCAGCACCATTTTGAGACATAATGTCCCAAGTTGCAAACGACCTGCCGCGCTTCTATGCTCAGAAAAACGGCAGCGTGCTTCGCGCAGACACGCCGGGCGGCCACCCACCCCCTGAAAACGGAGGATTCGAAGTGCTCCGGATGCAGAACGCCGTGGTG
>BADC01000338.1 GCA_000333435.1 Corynebacterium-like bacterium B27
GGATCAGATAATCGAGCAGCTTGAACTCCTGCGCCTGCAGCTCGATGCGCTGGCCCGATCGCGTGACCGTTCGCTTGACGCGATCGATCGTCAG
>BADC01000337.1 GCA_000333435.1 Corynebacterium-like bacterium B27
AGTCAGGAGCACGTGTCCGCATTCACCCGCGCACTGATCCGCCGCCGCGTGATCGTGAACCTCGGCGACGGCACATCGTTCGACGGGATCTTCTACCGGCAGGACGGCCCGCTGCTCGTGCTGAAGAAGGCGTGGTACCTCGCGCCGGGAGCCGAACCCGTCTCTCTGGACGGCGACACCGTCATCGAGCGCGACAAGGTGCTCTTCATCCAGGCCCCCTAGGAGGCATCGTGGTATTCGCTGTCTCCGAAGGCCGCGTCCTCGCGGTCGAGAAGCCCACCTACCAGGCTCCGACCGCGCTGCGCATCAACGACGACCTCACCCAGGACTACGCCGAGGTGTACCGGAAGCAGCCCGAGGTGCGCACGGTCGTCGACTTCCTCGCCCGGAACATCGCCCAGCTGTCGCTGCACACGTTCCGCCGAGTGTCCGACACCGACCGGCAGCGTCTCCGCGACCACCCGGTCGCGCAGCTGCTCGGGCACCCTAACAGCTTCACCACCCCGTACGAGCAGATGCGCTCCCTGGTCGCTGACCGGGGCATCTACGACTTCGGGGTGTGGCTGAAGACGCTCGAGCAGGGCCGCGACGCCCTCATCCGCATCCCGCCGACCATGATCCGGCTCGACGAGAAGGACGAGAACTGGCTGCGCCCGTCACGGTTCATCGTGAAGGGCAGCCGCGGCGAGACCGCGATCGACGCCTCGAACTTCGTCTACTTCCACGGCTACAACCCTGAGGACTCCCGTCAGGGACTCTCCCCCATCGAGACGCTGCGCCGCGCCCTGTCGGAGGCGTGGGCGGCCGGGCAGATGCGTGAGCAGATCCTCCGCAACGGTGCCCGCACCTCGGGATACCTCACCCGGCCTGTCTCGGCCACGGCGTGGTCGGACGAAGCACGGACCCGGTTCAAGCAGGGCTGGCGCAACCAGTACCAGGGCGCATCCGCCACCGAGGCGGGCGGCACCCCCGTGCTGGAGGACGGCATGACCTTCGTGCCCGCGTCGCAGACCGCCGAGGAGCTGCAGTACGTCGAGGCCCGCAAACTCACCCGCGAGGAGGTCGCGGCCGCGTACCACATCCCCCCGCCCATGGTCGGGCTCCTCGATCACGCCACCTTCGGCAACATCGAAGAGCAGCACAAGATGCTCTACCAGGACACCCTCGGCCCGTGGCTGACGGAGATCCAGCAGCGCATCGGCCTCGACCTGCTTCCCGCGTTCGGTGACTCCGAGGGCATCTACGTCGAGTTCAACATGCAGGAGAAGCTGCGCGGCTCGTTCGAAGAGCAGGCGGCGCAGCTGCAAACCTCGGTCGGTGCCCCGTTCATGACCCGCAACGAGGCCCGCTCGCGCGCGAATCTGCCGTCGATCCCAGGCGGCGACGCCCTGATCGTGCCGCTGAACGTGTTGGAAGGCGGGCAGGCGTCACCGACGGACTCGGCACCGGACGGGCAAGCGTCCTACCTCCGCATCCCGTGGAAGATGGCGCTCCCGTTCGCCCGCACGAAGGCGCGCCCTCCGGCGCAGTACCAGGCGAAGGCCGCTGAGGTGCTCCGGAAGTTCTTCGCCCGCCAAGAGCAGACGATCAAGTCGGCGCTCGGCGCGAAGGCCGACGCGGACTGGTGGAACGAGTCGCGGTGGAACGACGAGCTCTCAGCAGCGCTCTACGCCGTGTCGACGCTCATCACCACCGAGGTGGCCCGGAAGCAGCTCGAAGACCTCGGCATCGACCCGGACGAGTACGACGTCGACCGCACGCTCGCCTACCTGGTGGCCGCGTCGAAGTCGAACGCCTCCTCGATCAACGCCGCGACCAAGCAGCAGATCGAGGCAGCCCTCGACGGTGAAGACGACCCCGTCGACGCCGTCGGCCACGTGTTCGACGTCGCGAAGGACGCCCGCGCCGATCAGGGCGGGTTGACGCTCGTCACCGCGATGAGCGCGTTCGCGTCCGTTGAAGCCGTCACCCAAGTGGCCGGCCCGGGCGGGGCGACGAAGACGTGGCAGGTCACGTCCACCAACCCCCGCAGTTCCCACGCTCGCCTCGACGGCGAGACCGTCCCCCTCGACGACGTGTTCTCGAACGGGGCCAAGTGGCCGGGTGATACCTCGGCCCTCGATGTCGACGAAGTCGCCGGGTGCACCTGCGACGTCGTCATTCAGATCGGATAGGAGAACCCGATGCTCACCAAGTCGTGCAGCGTGAAGGTGAAGGCGGTCGGCGAAGAGGACGGCGTCGGCGACGGCGTGTTCGAAGCGATCGTCTCCGTCTTCGGCAACGTCGACAGCTACGGCGACCGCGTCATGAAGGGCGCGTTCACCGACACCCTCGCCGAGTGGGAGAAGTCCGGGAACCCCATCCCCGTGTACTGGTCCCACCGGATGGATGATCCCGACTACAACATCGGGCACGTCCTGGAGGCGAAGGAAACCGATCAGGGCCTCTGGATCAAGGCGCAGATCGACCTCGAGTCGCCGAAGGCGCAGCAGGTGTTCCGGCTGCTGAAGGGCCGCCGGGTCACCCAGTTCTCGTTCGCGTACGACGTCGAGGCGTACCAGATCGTGAAGGGCGCCGATGACGACTCGTCGGTGTGGGAGCTGCAGAAGTTGAAGCTCTACGAGGTCGGCCCGACCCCGATCGGCGCGAACCAGGAGACCGAACTTCTCAGCGTGAAGGCGGCCGGGCATCACGCCCTGCACCTCGCGACTGAGGTCAAGGCTGGCCGGGTCATCTCGGCCAAGAACGAGAGCGAGCTGCGCACCGCGTACGACTCGATCGGCAAGGTGCTCGCCGCTCTCGAACCCGAAGACGACAGCAAGGCCAGCGCGAGCGAGCCGGGCAAGACCGATGAGCCCTCCGGGGCCAAGGCCGATGACCCCATGCGCACAGCGTCCGCCACAGCCCGTCTGCACCTGGCCCTGGCGATCGCCGAGGGCTGAACTCACTCACAGAAAGGAGCGTCCACGTGGACACTCTGGAAGAGCAGATGCGGGCCGAGCTCAAGGCAGCTCGCGACATCTCCGACAAGTACACCGGCGACATCCCCGCGGATGACCTCGCCATCGCCAACGGCCACATCAAGGCCTACACCGAGCTGAAGGCGAAGTGGGAGAAGGGCAAGGAGTCCGACTCCGTCAAGGCCGCTCTCGCCCAGATCGGAGCCGACCTCGGCCTCGAGCGCACCGAGAAGAGCGACGTGCGGCCGGACTCGTTCATCACGCCGACGCGGAAGAAGTCGCTCGGCCAGATGTTCGTGGAGTCCGTCGAGTACAAGGCGCTGATGGACTCCTTCGGGGGCGGCTACATCAACGAGAAGGCTCGCGTGCAGTCGGCCCCGATGGGTGTCAAGGCGCTCATCACCGGTGCCGGCGACTCCTCGGGTGGCGCGTTCGTCACCCCGGACCGCCAGTCCGACCTCGAGCTGCTGGGCCGCCGGCCGCTCACGGTGCGCGACCTCATCTCGGTGCGTCAGACCTCGTCCGACACGGTCGAGTTCGTGCAGCAGCTCACCAACCTCACGTCGGCGGATGTCGTCGCTGAGGCCACGAGCGCCGCGGCCCCGACCGCGCCCGGTTCGGCTGGCCCGCTCGTGCTCAACGCGGGCGGCGGGTACAAGCCCGAGGGTTCGATGACCTTCCAGGTCGTCACCGCCACCGTGAAGACGATCGCCGAGTGGGTGCCCGCCACCAAGCGCGGCCTCGCGGACGCGTCGCAGCTGCGCGGCCTCATCGACCAGGAGCTCCGCGACGACCTCGCCGAGACCGAGGAAGACGAGATCGTGAACGGCTCCGGCACCGGCGAACACCTCACCGGCATCCTGAACACCTCCGGCATCCAGGCGCAGGCCTGGTCGGCGACGGTCACCGACCTCGACCCGATGCTGGAGACCACCCTCAAGGCCAAGACCAAGGTCAAGACGGTGGGCCGGTCGATCGCGTCGGGCTACATGCTCAACCCGGCCGACTGGGAGAAGATCCAGCTCGCGCGTCTCGCGAAGAACCCGCAGAACGAAGCCATCGCCGGTGCCATCCCGACCCTCCACGGCCTGCCTGTGGTCGAGTCGGAGGCCATTGCCGCCGGTGTCGGTCTCGTCGGCGACTTCCGCAAGGCAGTGCTCTGGGACCGCGAGCAGGCGTCGATCACCGCGACCGACTCCCACGCGGACTTCTTCATCCGCAACCTCGTCGCCATCCTCGGCGAGGAGCGCGTCGCGTTCGGTGTCCTGCGCCCGAAGGCGTTCGTCACCATCGACCTGACCGCGTAACCGAGAAGGGGTCACGATGGGCGCTTGCAAGCTCTGCGGAGCACCGCACTCCACGTGCGGGCCAGCACCCGTCGTGACCCCGATCGACCTCCGGGTCACGACGAAAGGAACGGACACCATGACGCTCAAGCGTTACGAGACCACCGTGCACGGCAACACCACCACGCTGCTGCTGAACGACGACGACGCCAAGCGGCTCGGCCTGCTCGACGCCCCGGCCGGCAAGGCCGCCCCCACGAACAAGGCCGCGGCTCCGAAGGCGAACAAGGCCCGGGCCGCGCGCACGAAGAAGACCGAGCCGCCCGCTCCGGAGGTGGCCCCGCCGGCCGATGCGGACGACGGCAGCACCCCGGCCGAACCGGCCGCCGAGTAGCGAGAGGAGGCGGGCATGGACCCGTTCGCGACTGAAGCACAGATGGCTGAGCGCTCACAGGGCCTCATTCCCGCCTCCACCTCCTACCTCGTAACGGCGATCGCCGCCGCGACGCGCGAGATCCGCAAGTTCTGCGGCTGGCACATCGCCACCGCCGAGCAGACCACCTTCCGGGTGCGGCCCCTGGACCGGTACGCCCGCAACATCTTCCTCCCGTCGCTGCACATCGTCTCCATCGACGAACTCACGGTCGCCGGCACCGCCATCGACCTCGACACAACCCCGGTGGACTTCGACCCGGACACCGGGGAGACGAACATCTGCGGGGCCCGCATCGTGGTGAAGATGACCCACGGCTACGAAGCGGTGCCCGACGACCTCACAGAGCTCACCCTGATGATGGC
>BADC01000336.1 GCA_000333435.1 Corynebacterium-like bacterium B27
GAGGTGGTGATGGTGGCGCCCGGGGCGTCCCGCTCGGCGGAGAGCTCGGCGAGCGAGATGGAGTAGACGAAGAGGATGACGAACAGCGTCGCGTAGATGACGACCGTGGCCCGAACGGCATTGCCCGAGCGGCGGCGGAAGAACGGGATGTCGCGAAGCCGGGTGAGCAGCAGGAACGGGCGGAAAACCGGCACCAGCACCGAGAGCAGGTCGAGGGGAGTCGACCGCACGAACTGGGTCCTGTTGCGCGCGAGCGCCAGGCGCACCACGTAGTCCACCGCGAAGCTCAGCCAGATCACCGAGAGGGCGATGGTGAGCGCGAGGGTGCCGCCCGGGTTCATCGTGGGCGTCAGCACCTGCACCGTGTAGAGCACGATGAACAGGAGCGAGAGGATGACCAGCGGCACCGAGGTCGTGGTCTCCCACTTCCTGCGCCGCGACTCCTCGTCGACCATGCCCGCCTCCCGCTCGGCATCAGGATGGCACGGATCGACGAGCGGAAACGGTAAGTTGGGGGCGTGTTGGACCCGGCCCTGGAGGCGAAGCAGCGTGCGGTCACCCGCGACGAGAACCTCCCAGACATCGACTGGGTGACGCCGCCCGCGGGCGCCGTCACCTCCACCTTCACCGCGCCGAGCGGGGAGTTGGCGGTGGTCTCGATGGGCGACCCCGCGCATCCGCGGGTCGTGCTGGTAGCGGGGGCGACCGGGTCGAAGGAGGACTTCCACTTCATCATGCCCGAGCTCGTGGCCGCCGGGTTCTTCGTGCAGAGCTACGACCTCGCGGGGCAGTTCGAGTCGCACGGGGCCGGCCCGTGGAACCTCACGCCGCCGCAGCCGCAGTACACGCTCGAGCTCTTCGTCGACGACATGGTGGCCTTTCTCGAGGCGGGCCCCACGCCGGTGCACCTGCTCGGCTACTCCTTCGCGGGAGTGGTGGCCGAGGTCGTGGTGACCTCGCGGCCCGAGCTCGTGGCGAGCCTGACCCTGCTCGGCACCCCGCCCGACCCCGGGCAGAGCTTCGCCGGCGTCAGCCGCATCGGCTGGTTCTCCGGCATCGCCACCCCCGGTGCCGCCGCGAACCTGATGCGCTGGGGCGTGCAGGCGAACGTGCTGCACGTGAAGCCCGGGCGGCTGAAGTTCGTGCGCGACCGCTTCCACCTCACGCGCCGCGATTCGCACCGCGACATCATGCGCATCATGATGCACGCGCCCGACCTGGAGGCGCAGCTCGCGGCCGTCGACATCCCCAAGGCGGTGGCGGTAGGCGAGCACGACCTGTGGCCGCTCGCCCGGCACGCCCGCTTCGCGGAGGCGATCGGCGCATCCATCTCGGTGTATCGCACCGGGCACAGCCCCTGCGAAGACGCGCCCTACGAGCTCACGAACGACCTGCTGCAGCTCTACGCGAAAGCCGACGGCGCCTAGCCCAGCGCTGCCACGGCCACTGCCCCGGAAGGTTCACCGCGATGGTGCGGAAGGCCCAGCCGAGCCGGCGCATGAAGCCCTTGTAGGAGTGGAACGGGCGGCCCGAGATCGGCATCACGAGGGTGGGGTCGTACTCGACCGTCATGTCGGGCAGCAGGTGGTAGGTGATGTCGAGGTCGTCGTGCACCCGGCGGTCGGTGCGGTGCACGGTGTCGCGGATGCGCAGCCACGCGTCGCGGCGCAGCGCCATGTTGCTCCCGAAGAGCGGGGCGTGGCCGAGGAAGAGGGTCATCCAGGTGACGTAACCACCGAGGTAGAAGGTCTTGCCGGCCCAGGCGCCGGCGGCGTTGATGTCGTAGAAGGCACCTGGGCCGGTGTAGGCGGTGGGCGCATCCGGACCGCTGAAGACGCGGGCGACGCGTTCGAGCCAGTCGGGCCGGGGCACGGAGTCGGCGTCGATGCGGGCGAGGATGCTGCCGGTCGCCGCGTCGAAGCCGGCGGCGGTGGCGCGCAGGATGCCCTGCACGGGTTCGTCGATGACGCGCGCGCCGTGGCTGCGGGCGACCTCGGCGGTGTCGTCGGAGCTGCCGTTGTCGACGACGACGATCTCGTCGGCCGGGCGGGTCTGCGCGGCGAGGGCTTCGAGCGCCCGCCGCAGGAAGGCGGCGTCGTCTCGGGCGGGGATGACGACGGAAATCGTGATCTCCATCCCGCCAGACTATCGGCTGCCCTCGCCCTGATTGGCGCGCCGAGCGCCGCTCGCGTACACTCGTCTGCGGTACCGTGTCCGAGCGGCCGAAGGTGCAACTCTCGAAAAGTTGTGTGGGGGAGACTCCACCGTGGGTTCAAATCCCACCGGTACCGCCACTGATGAGCCCCCTACTTCCAAGCAATGGCAAGGAAGTCAGGGGGTTTCTTCGTTCCCGGGCTTGGTCGGTGGCAACATTCTGGCAACATCCGCAGCACGCTTAGCCTCATCGAGGCGAGCGGCAACGTCGTCGAGGTCGTCGTCGAATAGGTCGGCGTACGTGTCCAACGTCATCGCGGCGGAGGCGTGGCCGAGCATCCGCTGCACCGCCTTGACGTTCGCGCCCGAACTGACGGCTAGGCTCGCCGCGGTGTGGCGTAGGTCGTGAATTGTGACTGTGGGGAACTCCGGGTCTGCCTCCTGGCAGCGCTTCAGGGCGCTCACGAACCACCCGCGCCGGCCATCGGGGGAGCGCAGATAGTCGCCGGTACCGAACACGAGCTGGGCACCGGTCTTCCCCTCGATCGGCAGCAGGTCGTCAAGGAATGCCGGGTACGGGACGCTGCGAGTCTCGTGCGTCTTCGGAGTGCCGACGTGCAGCACGCCTCCGACGTTGACGGCGTTCTCCTCGACCTTGAGACGTCGCCTCGCCCGGTCAACGGAGCGCACCCGCAAAGCGGTTACCTCGCCCCACCGGAGCCCGCAGTAGGCGAGCGTGTAGACCAGCGTCGACATCTTCTTCGACTCTCGAGCGAGCGCCGCAACCTGATCGTGGGTCAGGTACGCGCGACCCTTCTTGCCCTTCCGAGGCAGGTTCACCCCGCGAGCCGGATTCGACGAGATGCGACGATCACGCACTGCCCCGTCGAGGATCGCGGCGAGCACGCCGTAGGCCCGCAAGACGGTCGTCGCGCTTCTCTCGCGGCCAATCTCAGCTACCCACATCTGCACGTCCGTGTGCCGGATCTGACCGACCTGAACATTGCCCCACCGGGGGAGCACGTAGATCCGCCAGGCGATCTCGATAGGCCGCAGCGACGAAGGCTTGAGGTGCGTCTGCGACGACAACCACACCTCGCCCAACTCTGTCAACTTCGCGCGCGCTGCCGCCCCGTCGATGAACTCGCCCGATGCCTTGGTTAGTTCGTGGTTGGCCGCCCACAACTCGGCGTCACGCTTCGTGCGGAAGCCGCGCTTACTGCTCTGCGAGTTGTTGGGCTTCCGGTAGATGACCCGATACCGCTTGCCCTTTGCCGTCTGGTAGGCAGTGATCGTCGCCATAGCCTAGAAGGGCGGGCCGGGATGAACCACAGGCCGGTCGATATTCACACCGAGCAGGCGAAGCTGCCGATCGATTTCGTAAAGAGTCGCGCGGAAGTTGCGAATATTCTCGGCTAGGTCCTTCTCGCTCAAGCCAATGTTGGGATGCCGCGTAAACGTCGCGCCTTCCTTCACGTCAGCCAACTGCTCCAAGTGAGCCTCAAGTGCGTAAAGATTCGAGTCGCGCTGCCGCAGTAAGTAGTCCTCAGCGCCCACGTGCTGAACGAACGGGGCTTCGATCTCCTCACCTTCATACGTCGGCCGGATCTCTAAGAGATTTCGCGATCCGCCGAACCAGCCGCGCGCCAACCACGCCTGAGCTTCGATCGGCCCTGTCTCGTCACCCATGAGCGGAACAAACAAGTATGGCTCGCTCAGGTCGAAGAGGAGGTCTGCGGGGGACACGCCGAGAACGAACGCGACCGCCATGAGTTGTTTGACGGTGAGGTCATCCTTTCGGCCGTTCTCGAGGTTGGCGATGATCGAACGGGTCAGGCCCGTCCCAGCGCGCTTTGCCAGCTCTTCCCCGCTGATCTTTGCTCGTCGTCGATAACGAGCGACGTTCAATCCAAGCGTGGTTGGTTCACTATTTTCGGACACGCTCACACAATATCGATAATTATGTGTAATCTGAATTGAGACACAGTTTTCCCGATTATGTGTAGGAGGAACGGAATGGCAGTTACCAACCCCGCCGTCACCGAGCGGCAGCGGACGTACCTGAGCCCCGACCAAGTCTGCGACCTTATCCCAGGCATGACTCGCGCGGGCCTCTCGCAGCTTCGCTTTCGAGGGAAGGGGCCGCGGTACTACAAGCCCTCGCCCAAGAAGGTCGTCTACGAGCTCGAGGAATGCCTCGCCTGGCTGGAGTCGACCGCGCGCACCGGGACCGCTCAGGAGGCGTCTTGAACAACACAAAAGCCCCCGAGCTGGACATCACAGGAGCTGCAACTCCTCAGTCCAACCCGGAGGCAACAACCGCAACCAACCCGTCAGAGAAGGACACGATCATGAACGACGTTACAAGTTTACCGCCCACCGACGCGCCCGACGCCTACTGGAACCTCGACGAAGGCGAAGCGAGCGACGGCGAGATCTTGTGGGCGGAACTCAACCTGGCGTCGCTGCCCACGGTCGTGCTGCCCGACGAGAGCCGCGAGGTGCGCACGTGGCAGGCAGACAACGGCAAGTGGTATCGCAAGGCCGGAACCATCATCGCCACACCCAACCGCCGCTTCCGCGTCAACGTTTTCAAGGGCGCTGACATTGGCGATCTCGCCAAACTAATGAGGGTGGTCGAAGGTGCCAAGGCCGGAAGGTTGCTGCGTTTCGGGTGGGACGAAATCACGACAGCGCAGGGCGAGGACGCCTACAAGTTCGCCCTCAGTTTCCTCTCCGGCGCTCCCGGCCTGGTGCGCGTGAACAGCTTCGGCAACCCGATCCCGCTGGTATACCCCTGCAAGGTGGAGGCGTGCATCGAGACCTACCACGAGGGCGAGCGGGAGGACTGGTTGCACGCGCTCGAACCGATCGACACCGAGAAGTACACGATCAACGTGGAGAAGCCCGAGTACGACGACCACTGGCGAATCGAGGTGTACGCCACCGACTGCTTCTGCACCCCCGACCAGATCGGCGGCCTCATCTCTGACCTGCAATGGGCGACCGCCGAGTGCCGGAAGCTCACACGGTCACGCCCACAATTCGGAAGGGGGCCGCGTGATGCGAGCGCAACCCAAATGAACGAGCTTGATCAGAAGGGCGTCAATACGGCTCTTGAGCACATCGCGGCGATTCTCGATCCGACGAATATCACGGAAATCAAGTCAATCCTGCGGTGTCGCCACAGTTTGACTGGGAGGATATCGCCCGGGCTGGCTTCACGAGCACTCAAATGGCGGCCGGGGTTCGCAATATTCTGATCATCACCCAGCATGCCCTCGCGGCCGATGTTAGCTCTGATCAGCTGGTCACCCACCTCTCCATCGTCGGGTCTCGACTCGCCGCACTTATCAACTCGACCTTCCCTGTGGAGCCGGAACGAGAAGCTGGGGGTGCGGTATGACCGGAGTCCCGAGATCGGCGCTACTTGGCACATTCATCTCAGTTCGACCGGAACTGGTACGGGTATGCGGCGGCGCGAATGAGGCGCTGGTCGTTGCCCTGATCGACTTCCGAACGAAGCCTGAGTACAAGACGGCGTACATAGACGATGACGGGCTCGTGTGGTGGGCGGTCAGTGTTCAGGGCCTCGCGGACGAGACCGGCTTGACGTTGGATCAGGTGCGGTATGCGCTGAAACGAGCGATCGACCGGGGACTCATCGCTAGCGCCCTTCACCACCTCCGCGGGGACAACTACGACCGCACTAAGTCATATCGACTACTCGTGGAGGATCGCGGACCTCATCTGGGAAGTAGCCCGGATGAGATGCGTGAAGGTTCCCAAATCAGAGGTGGTGAGATTCCCAAATCAGATATGGGAAATTTCCCAAATCCTTCCTTCTATGAAGAACAGATAGAAGAAGTAGAAGAAGAACGCGCATCTAACGATGCGGTGACTGTAGCGGTGGTCATTGACCCGTTCGACGAATTCTGGTCGGAGTACCCGATCCGCAAAGGCAAGAAGCCCGCTCGACTCGCCTACGAGAAAGCGCTGAAGCGGGCGACCGCCGACCAGATCCTCGCGGGCGTGCGCGCCTACAAGGTCAGCCTGGGCCCGAACCCGGACCCGTCGAAGGTGAAGTGGCCGCAGGGGTGGCTGAACGATGACCGCTGGACCGACGAGCACACCGCGCCGGCCATCTCGGCGGCGGTCGCTAACTCCAAGCAGATGACCACGCTGCAGCTGATGCAGCGCTACGCCGCCGAGGAAGGGGGCCAGCTTGACGAAGAAGGAGATCACCGAGCTCTTGCTCGCGGTGCAGGCGGTTGACAACCGTGACGTCACCCAGGTGACTGTCGAAGCCTGGTACGAGATTCTGGGCCACCTGACGCTGGCGGAGGCACGAACGGCGCTCGCCGAGTTCCGCCGCCGCTCGTCGAAGTGGGTCACACCTGCGGACATCGTCGAGGGGTGTCGTGACCCGTGGGTGGGCCGGGAGAGGTTCGGTGGCCCGGATGCAGCTTGACAGCCTCCCGGTCACCGAATTGACCATGCTCGGCATCGTGCTCGAGACCGGCGGTCGCGCGCTCGACGAGGTCGACCTGACCGCGGCGCAGTTCTCGAACATCCAGTACGGCCGCATCTACGAGGCCATGACATCCATCCACGCGCTCGGCCGATCAGTCGATCTCGCTGGACTGATGCAGGTGCTCTCGAAGGACGACGGGCTCGTCGTCGCCGGGGATGTGGCGGAGGTAACGGGCCGCGCCGACCTGGCCGAGCATCACGCCGAGCGGATTGCCGCGGCCGCTCTCCGGCGCGACCTCGTTGCCGTGGGTAAGGGCCTCCAGGAGCTCGACGAGAACCTGACGCCGGACGAGATGCTGGAGTATGCCAGGAAGCATATCGACCGCGCCGAGGGCGTCCGGCGCACACCGCTGCAGTCGATGCCCGAACTGTGGGCCTCCTCGATCGAGGGAGTCACGCGCAGCGACGCCTACACGCCGACTCCGTGGCCGTCGCTGAACGACGCGATCGGCGGGCTGCGGGCGGGCGCGCTGCACGTATTCGCAGCGCGCCCCGGGATCGGGAAGACGGTCGTGGCACTCCAGATGGCATCGAAGCTCGGCGAGCTCGGTGTGGTCGCGTTCTCCAGCCTCGAGATGACCAAGGAGGAGCTGACCCTGCGGGGCATCGCCGCGCAGGCCGGCGTGAACATCTCGGCGCTCTCGCGCGGCAAGCTCGACGGCCGGGGATGGGATGCGGTCACCCGGAAGCGCCCGGAATTCGTCTCTGAGGTCTACATCGACGATCGCGGCGACGTGGGGCCGGCGCAGGTGCGGAAGCACGCCCGTGCCGTAGCTCGCAAGGGCAACCTTACTGGCATCTTCGTGGACTACATCCAGCTGATGAACACCCCCGGCAACGAGCGCAGGCAGGAGAAGGTCGCGGACTACTCCCGTCAGCTGAAGCTCATCGCGAAGGAGTTCATGGTCCCGGTTGTGGCCCTCTCGCAACTGAACCGCAACCCCGAGAACCGGCCCGACAAGAAGCCCACGGTCGCAGATCTTCGTGAGTCCGGTGCGATCGAGCAGGACGCCGACATGGTCGTGTTGCTCTCCCGTGAGGAGGAGACCGCCACGTTCTTCATGGACGTGGCGAAGAACCGCGTCGGCCGCACCTCGCTCGTGGAACTCATCTGGCGCGGGGAGATTTCCCGCGTCGACGACTACCGCGGCAACCTCTGACCCGCCGAAAAGGAGACACATGAGTATCAAGAGAGTTCAGATCCCAAAGCCTCCACCCGCCCCACCCAAAGCGATTCTGATCATGCGGGCCGGGGGCCCGCGACGAATGCACTTCTGGCTGTGGTTCTGCGAAGCCTGCCACGCCGGTCAGGAGCGGATGTTCAACGCGGCGGAAGCTGAGCGAGCCGGGGTGCTCCATCGGCTGGCAAAGCACCCGGAGACGTTCAAGAACGGCTCCCTCGAATTGAGGTCGTTCCGGTGACGGCTTCACAGTTGCGGTTCCCCCAAAGGGTCGCGAAACCAAGAAACGGAGAATCCATGAATTACGAGCCGTGCATCCGTGGATGCATCACTACGCCGATGAACGAAGACGAACCGGACATGCCCCGACTGGCCGAGTACGGGCTGCTATGCGCGTCCTGCTACCGCCGCATCGAGTACGCGATTCGCCTGGCCCCGGATCTCGTCGCGAACATCCGAGCGCAGCTCACTCCCACGTCCACGGCGAACGATGGCATGCCTCGCGGAAAATCAGACCCGCCAGCACCGTTGAACGTGACCGCGCTCGACGACGCGGACTGCCTGTTCGCGAAGTTCGTGCTCTGGACCGAGGTAGTAGGCGGCGCGATGCGAGTTCCCCAACCCTCCGTGGCCGTTTGGGCTAATTTCCAAGAGGTCCAGGGGTTCCGCGGCCCGCTCACAGTCCGGGAAGCTCACGACCTCATGAGCGAATTGACCGACTGGTTTCTGATCCGCCTGGAATCCATCGCTTACCTGCCTATGGTGGGCGAGCTCCACGATGACGTCGTCATGGGGTGGGAAGACGCCCTCGGTGTCGTTCCCCTCCGGGACCGGTACCCGATCGAGCCCCGCAAGGTGCGACCGGCAGAGAAGCGCATCTGCCCGACCTGCGGAAAGCAGGAAGTATCCGTTGTTCTGACGGCCGGCCAGGACGCGGACGTGAAGGTGGCGTGCGGGCACTGCGGGTGGACCCTCGACCCGAAGGGATTCAAAGAATATGCCGAACTCTTCGCAGCTTGACTCGCATGTCACCATCGCTCAAGCAGCCCGCCGAGTCGGCCGATCGCGCGACACCGTCGAACGCTGGCTCAGGGACGGCCTGCCGGCGCAGCGGGTGATGGGGAGGCGGTGGATCAGCGTCGACGACCTTCTCGCGCATTACCGAAAGATCCTCGCCGCGGAACCCGAATTGAAGACACGCTGGAACCCCTAGAGCCACGCACCAGTTGTCCAGTAAGATTGCCTTAGGCGATCTGTATCCCCAGAAACCAGCCGCCAATTTCGAATCGAGCCCTAGCATTCTGCTGGGGCTTTTTTCGTGACTGAATGTCAGGCGACGAAAGGGTCTCTGCAGCGCGACCCCATGTAACTGAAAACCCCCGGCCGCGTTTCCGCCCCGGGGGTTCAGCGTCAGATACTCAGATCCGAGAGAAGCCTGCCTTACGCTTAGTCTCGGTCTTTGATTCTTCCGATCCTTTGTTGGTCCGCGACGAACGGGCCTTCTGCATCGCAATCGTCAAGTCTCGATCGGGGTGGAGGCTTTCGAGCGTCCGATACAGCGCCTCTGCTGCTTGGTCGGGCGTCCTACCGGTTATGTCTCTGAGGTTACTCATCACGCGCTTCCTCTCTTTTCATCAAAATACATTACTTAGCTGAGTTCGCCTCTCAGGATGCCGGCTGTTTCTGTCATAATCCGCCGCACGTTTTCTGTGTCAAGGTGGCCCTCGTCATCGGGCCTGTGTTCACTGAACACCACGTCCATAGCGAAGACCCCGATTAATCTCCCATCGGGTCGGACAATGGGTACAGCAATCACTTCGGCGTACTTCGAGGCGACAATCCCGAATTCATGAAAGCTGAAGTTCTGCCGCTGCGTCTCGGGTAAGAGTCGGAATTCGTCCTCTGTATGCCGTCGAGAACGACCCCACGTCAGGCAGATCGGCAGCAAGTTCTCGTAGGCGAGCGAGCCTGTTTCCCAGACTTCCCCGATGACTCCTTTTCCCTTCACCCAGTCCACCTTTGACTCGGCTGGATAGTCAGAGAAGCGCACCCGGGACACCCGCTTCAGATGCTTGTTCCACCGTAGCCACCTCCGGCCCGCTATCACGAAGACGCTACCGCCAAGGTCTTGAACCTTGTAGTTTGTCTCGTCGGCTATCGTCAGCTGTGCAGCTCGAACGGTCTTACGGAATGAAGCTGCCTGCTTTTCGACATCAGGACGCCTAAACGCCACCCAAGCCGATCGAATAGCGTCCGCGAATACCAGCACGCCGGCCGCTATAACGAGCCAGAACTCCAAAGTGGGATTGGGCTGCATCCACTTCACTTGGACCGCAGTTCTCAATCCGAGCACGGCAAGAGCGAGAGCAGCGATTATGCATCGCACGATGATGCCAACGATGCGTTTCACGTCGCTACATTATCGGGGCTTCAGTGCCCCCATCGACAACTGTCTGGTCGCGTCGCTCGGCGGCTAATCGAAGCGGCTCTCCAACCTCGTGTGTGTCGCGCCAAATATCCGCCATCATTCTCATCTCCAGCAAACGGATCAAGCTCAAACTGGAGGTCGAAGTTGACTCCTGAGCTGCGCCACCGGCGATGTGCGGACGTCTCCCTAGCTCGCAATTTGGGGCCTTCGAGCTGGCTGCTATTTGTGTATCACGACGCTTGCAGGCTGCTATTTGTGTATCATGACGCTTGCAGGCTGCACACCCCCCGCGACCGCGCGGTAAGCCTGAGCGAGGCCGAGCAGCACGTCGGATTGCACCCTCGGGTTGGCCCCGGATTGCGTCAATTCATCAGTTGCCGCCTTGATTGCGTCGTATAGGGCATTCTGGGTCTCTTCCCACTTATCCAACTGTTCGTTCCGTCCTGCGGCTCCTGGGCGGGTCCGCTATGAACGCACACTACGGGACGCCAGTGACACGACGGCACCCCAAGAGAGATGGCATGCGATAACGACCGCATTACATCTTTCGAGGCGGGCACGGACGCCAAGGTAACCCGCGATGAGGGAGCGCCCATGGCCCGCACGAACACCCGCCAGAAGCGCGAGTTCCGCGAGCAGATGAAAGCCCTATGGCGCGCCGAGAACAGGCCCTGCGCTAGAGACGGACAACCGATCGACTGGGACGCCCCCGCGAACACCCGCGACGCCTTCGAACTCGGCCACATCCTCCCCGTCAAGACACACCCGCACCTCGAGCTCGACCCCAACAACGTGCAGCCGGAGCATCACCGCTGCAACAGGCACGCCGGCGCATCCACCAGCACCGCCGCCTCCACTGGGATCACGTCGGAGGTGTGGTGATCTAAGGAAGTCGCGAGGGATGGGACCAGTGAGGGAACGGATTACTGAGCCCCAACGCCTCCAAGGGCTCTCCGCGCAACTCAGTGAGTCGCCCGCGCGGCGTGCGCTGCCAGGTCAGTCCATTGGCGTCTACGAAGGTGATACCAAGGGCGCGGATGCCGCTCATTCCACTGAGCTCGAAGTAGCGAATTGGGACGGACGCTACCCATCGGCCCGGTGCAACGGTGCCCACCGCGACGCTCAGCAGATCCTCGCCGTACACGAGTTGTCCATCCCCCTTGTTCATTACTCCCGCCGTGAGGACGACGGAGAAGATCGCTTCGTCTGACGAATTCAGAATGTGCGCAACCTCGTCGAGATCATCCTCTTCGGCGGGCACAAACTCAGTCCAAACGCTGATCTTCGCTGCCTGAGATCGGCGGCGTTCCGCTCGGCGCTCGATGACCTGCCAGAACGCAACGACGAGCGCCGCAAGGACCGCGAGGAACGACGCGATAGCTCCCGCCCACGTACCAGCAGCAGCGAAGAGATTCACCATCACTTCGATGAGGTCCGGTCCTCCGCCGGGAGGTATCGGCGTGGGCGTCACAGATCGAACACTAGCGGCTCATCCGGGAGGAGACACCATGAAGCGCATCACGATCGAAGAGGGCCCCCTCGCCGGCAACGAGTACGACGTCCCCGACGACACCACCCGCCTGGACATCCCCGTCGACGGTGGCCACTACACCGTCGGACCGAAGCACGCAGTCTGGCACCCCGACGAGGAGCGCCGCCCCAAGACCCGCCCCACCAAGGCCGAGCGGGAAGGCGGCCAGCCCGCCCCCACCGCCGACACCCCCGAGTAACGACGAGAGAGCAGGTTCCCACCATGTCTCAGGTTCCCATCCAGCCCAGCGTCGGAGTTCCCGCCGAAGCACTCACCCGCGACTACATCGGCCAGATCGTCACCATCGAAGTGGACGAGCACACCACCCTGAAAGGACGCCTCGACAGATTCGTCATCGATACCGGCGAAGTCGTCGTCATGAGCGACTGGGGAGGACACCCCTACCGCACCTCCCTGTCGAGCACGGTGGAAGTGACGCTGTCCGGGCTCGAGCCGGTGACCGTTCCCGGCGAATCCCGAGTCACCCCGCGGCTCGACCTCGACAGCAGCGACGACGCAGCATGAGCGACCAGTCGATCGCACGCGCACTCCTCGCCCTCGCCGAGCAGCAGCGCGTCGCCAACCGCATCGCCCTCCACGCCCTCATGCGTGGCATCCCGCTGGACGAACGCAAGCAGGTAGTCGAAGACGTCTTCCGACAGAAGCCCCCGACACCTGACGAGAACGACGAAGACGACACGGACCCGTGGGCGAAGGACTGGCCCGCCGGGTAGTCAGAAGAGACCGAACCGCTTCCGCTTCTTCGCCGGAGCGTTCATGGTGACGATGATCTCCTCAGCCACCGGGTCACGCACCTCGACGTAGAGCGCACCCCACAGGTCGCCCTTCCCGTACTGCGACTCCTGCACCCTGACGAACATCAAACCGGCGTCAGGACCAACGATGCGAGAGTCCATGTCCTTGGTGACCAGCACGCCCACATCGACACCATCCACAGAGGCCACGTGCACGTCACCCGCATCTCTCAGCCGCGCAGGATGATCCAGACCCTTCGCCGCAAGTGACTTCAACGCCCCCTGGTACCGTGCAGCCTGCTTCAGGTTCGACTTGATCCGCATGCCACATGATCCCGCCGAGGGTAGGGGCGTCGCAATCTCTACAACCACCGGGCCGGGACAATCCACCGGCAGTGATCTATCTCCCCCCGGGAATGGTGAGGGGGGTCGCGCGCGCACGCGCGAGAAGGGTGGTGCGCGATGCCCGACCCGATGGACACCCTGGTCGAGGCGACGGAGAAGGCGATCGCTGCGGCGACTCACCTGACCCCATTGGACGATGGCGCGGTGCAGGCGCTTCGGGCACTGGCTTACAAGATCCAGTCGTGGGATGAGTTGCTCGAGCGGATCATCGAGTGGACTCCGGCTGACCAGAAGCCTCCGCTGCCTCAGAACGACAACACGTCGATCCCGACGTACCTGAAGTACTGCGAGCAGCTCGGGCTCACTCCGATGGGTCGCAAGCGGCTCGAGCTGAAGCAGGAGGCCGTGAGTGGCAAGAAAGCTAAGCTCACCGCCCTCCGCGGCGGCAAGACGGCGTAGCGCCACGAAGGGGCCGGGTGCCGCGTACCGTGCTGCGGTTGCCGAACCGGCCGGCGCGGCGTTCCGAGCTAAGCGGATGGGCTCGACGGAGCCGCGGATCTGCACGGAGCCGTTGCGGGAGCTGACCCCGGAGACGTCCAAGGGGTTCGCGTGCATCGAGTTCGCCGAAGAGATTCTTGAGATCGAGCTGCTGCCGTGGCAGAAGGCGCTCCTGATCCGGGCGCTCGAGCTGAACGCGGACGGGTCGTACCGGTTCAAGACGGTGCTGCTGCTCGTGGCCCGACAGAACGGCAAGTCGACCCTGATGCAGGTGCTCGCACTGTGGCGGATGTACGCCGAGGGCGCGCCGCTCGTGATCGGCACCGCCCAGTCCCTCGACATCGCTGAGGAGCAGTGGGCCGGCGCGGTCGAGATCGCCGAGGGCATCCCCGAGCTCGCCGAGCTCATCGACCACGTGGACCGCACGAACGGCAAGAAGGCGCTGCGCCTCGACACCGGCGAACGGTACAAGGTCGCGGCGGCGTCGCGGCGTGGTGGCCGCGGCCTGTCCGGTGACCTGGTGCTCCTCGACGAGCTCCGGGAGCACCAGAACTGGCAGGCGTGGGGCGCGGTCACGAAGACGACCATGGCGCGCCGCCTCGCCCAGGTGTGGGCTGCGTCCAACGCGGGCGATGTCGCCTCGATCGTGCTGCGCCACCTCCGCTCGCTCGCGCACCGCGCCCTCGACTGGCCTGACGGCAAAGACGGCATGGCCGAACTCGCCGACGTCGACGAGGCCGAGGGTGCTGACGACTCGCTGGGGATCTTTGAGTGGTCCGCGGGCCCGAAGCGGGGCATCTGGGATCGGGAGGGCTGGCAGGAAGCGAACCCGTCGCTCGGGTACACCATCGATGAACGCTCGATCGCAGCCGCGGCGGCGACGGACCCGGAGTGGGTGTTCCGCACCGAGGTGATGTGCCAGTTCGTGAACCTCGTCGGCACGGGCCCGTTTCCGACCGGGTCGTGGCTCGCGACCAGCGTCAAGCAGGTCGAGCGGGACACCGCCCGGCCGGCCGTGTACGGCATCGACCTGTCCCACGACCGCACCATGGCGCACATCGTCATCGCGTTCTGGGACACCGACGGCAGGGTGCGCGCCGAGCTCGCGGTCGAACGACCCGGCACCGACTGGATCATCCCTTGGTTGCAGGCACCGGAGCGGCGAGTGAAGCCCGACCATGTCACCTTCCAGACCCGCGGGGCCCCGATCTCGTCCATGGCTGAGGAGTTCGCGGCCGCCGGCATCACCGTCACGAAGTGGAGGGGT
>BADC01000335.1 GCA_000333435.1 Corynebacterium-like bacterium B27
CGCCTCGCCCGGTCAACGGAGCGCACCCGCAAAGCGGTTACCTCGCCCCACCGGAGCCCGCAGTAGGCGAGCGTGTAGACCAGCGTCGACATCTTCTTCGACTCTCGAGCGAGCGAGCAGCCGGGCGAGCACGTCGCGGCCCGCCGAGTCGGTGCCGAGGAGGTGAGCGGCGCTCGGCGCCTGCCGGATGGCCATCGGGTCGACGAGGTTCGGGTCGATGCCGAGCAGGAACGGTCCGATCACGGCGGCGAGTACCACGATGACGAGGGCGACCAGCCCGGCGACGGCGAGGCGATGACGGGCGAACCGGCGCAGAGCCAAGCGGCCCGGGCTCAGTGCAACGGGCGGGCGGCCGGCGGGAGTGGTGGGGACGGTGTCTTCGATCATCAGCGCCTCACAACCGGATCCGGGGGTCGATGATCGCGTAGGAGATGTCGGCGATCAGATTGCACAGCAGCACCAGCACCGCGATGATCATCACGAACCCGAGCAGGATCGGGTAGTTGCGCGCGAGGATCGCGTCGAGCGCCATCCGCCCGATCCCGGGCCAGGAGAACAGCTGCTCGATGATGACCGAGCCGGCGAACATCACCGGGATCTGCAGTGCCACCACGGTGACCAGCGGGATGAGCGCGTTGTGCAGTCCGTGACGGAGGACGACGCGGGAAGGGGTGAGCCCTTTCGAGCGCGCGGTGGTCATGTAGTCCTGCCCCAGCACCTCGAGCATGCTCGCCCGGGCGTATCGCAGGTAGGGCCCGGCGAGCATGAGCCCGAGGATCGACGCGGGCAGGATGAGGTAGTAGAGCGAATCCAGGAAGCCCCCGTCGCCGCCGGGGGAGTTCATGCCGGCGGTCGGCAGCCAACGGAGGGTGAGACCGAAGACGAAGATGCCCACCAGGGCCACGAAGAACGGCGGCACCGAGATCATGATCAGGCTGAGGAAGCTGATGGAGTAGTCGGTGGCGCTGTTGCGGCGGAGCGCGGCGACGATGCCGAGCGAGATGCCGACGACGAGTGCGATGAGCAGGGAGACGCTGACCAGCCGCAGCGTGGCGCCGAGGCGTTCCATCAGGATGTCGCCGACCGGCCGGCCGTCGGTGTAGGAGAAGCCGAAGTTGCCCTGCAGGAGCTGGCCGATCCAGTTGACGTACTGCACCGGCCAGGGTTGGTCGAGACCGAGCTGCGCGTGCAGCTGGGCGAGGGCCGCGTCACGGTCGCCCGTGAAACTGAAGGGGTTCAGCATCATCTCGGCCGGGTCGCCGGGCATGAGCCGCACGAGCACGAAAAGCAGGATGCTGATGCCGAAAAGGATGACCACGGAGACCAGTAGCCGGCGGACGACGAACGATGCCATGCCGTTCCCTTTCGTTGGTCGGAGTGGAGGGGGGAGGGTGGCCGGCGCCGCGTACGAGCCGCGGCGCCGGCCGGTCGATGCGGACGGGGGCTAGCCGAGCGTCCAGTCCGCCGCGTTCCAGAACGCGTTGGTCGGCAGCGGATTCATCTTGAATCCTTGCAGCCGGCTGCTCGTGGCGGCGAGCGTGTCCGGCACGTAGATCGGGAAGATCGGCAGGTCTTCGTTCATGATCTTCTGCGCGTCCGCGTAGATGCTCGCCCGCTCGTTCTGGTCGGTGGTCGCGATGCCGGCCTTGAGCGCCTTGTCGAGATCCTCGTTGCAGTACCGCGAGAGGGCGCCGTTGTTGCAGAGCAGGATCGCGTTCAAGGCCGCGGGGTCGGCGGTGAACACGCCGTAGCCGGAGATCAGCAGGTCGAAGTCGCGGTTCTTGATCGCGTCGGCCAGGCCCGCCTGGTCGTACTGCTTGACGACGGCGTTCATGCCGATCTCCTGGAGCTGGCCGGCGATGATGGTCAGCACCTGCTCGCGGTCCTTCGGGCCGGGCACGATCTCCAGCCGCACCTCGGTCGACGGGTCCCAGCCGGCCTCGGCGAGCAGCGACTTCGCCTTGTCGACGTCGCGCGTGTAGTGGGTGAGGTCGTTCGGAACGGCCCAGTCCGGCCCGTGCTGGATGGTGTCGACCACCTGGCCGTAGCCGCCCAGCACCTGGTCGACGATCGCCTCGCGGTCGATGCCGTACATGATCGCCTGGCGCACCCTCGGGTCCGCGAGCTTGCCGGAGTCGTACGCGTTGTGCAGGGCCATGATGCCGATGCCGGGCACGCTGTGGAACTCCACCCCCGGCAGGTCCTTGATGCGATCGGCGTCAGCCGCCGCGACCTGGGAGAAGTCGATCTCGCCGGTCTGCAGCTGCGCTTCAGCCGCATCCGTCGCCATGAACTTCGCGTAGATGTGGTCGAGGCCGAGCGGCGTCGGGTAAGTGGGGTTCGGCACGAACTCCACCTGGTCGTCGGTCACCCATTTCGAGAACACGTACGGTCCGATGCCGACCTTCGGCTCGCGGAAGGCCGGGTTGGTGGCGAGGCCGTCGATCGGCAGCGAGCTGTAGACGTGCTCGGGGAGCACGAAGAACTGCGGCTCCGCCAGGTCGATGAGCTTCGCAGCGTTGGGCGACACGAGCGTCATGGTGAACGTGGTGTCGTCGGTCGCGGCGAAGCCCGAGGCGGTGTCCGCGGTGCCGGCGGCGAGGGCATCGGCCCCGACCACGTCCTTGAACCGGCCCACGCTCGCCGAGCCCGATGCCGGGTTGGCGTAGAGGTTGTAGCTGAACACGACGTCGTCGGCGGTGAAGGGCTCGCCGTCGCTCCAGGTCAGGCCTTCTTTGAGGTGGAAGGTCCAGACGGTGCCGTCGGGGCTGACCTCCCAGCTCTCGGCGAGTCGGGGCTGGTAGGTGCCCTGGTCGTCGATGCCGATCAGGCTGTCCCAGTTGAGGGTCTGGATGAGCTGGTTGCCGCCGGTCTGGGCGATGAGCGGGCTGAAGGTGCTGGGCGCGGCGTAGAGCTGCACGCTGACGTCCTTCGGCCCGCTGTCGGTGCTCGGCGACGATGCCGGCGCAGTACAAGCGGCGAGGGAGAGTGCTGCGGCGCCGGCGAGCAGCGCGAGATACATCCTCTTTTTCACGTGGTGTGCCTTTCTGGGAAGGGATTGCTGACGGTGGGTGACTCCGTTCGGACGTGCGCGGTGCGAGCGTGTTTCACTGTATGGCACCGATTGTTTCATTTCCCATGATGGCGAGTCCGCGGCGCTGAGGGAAGAGTCAATTGTTTCATTCTGGTAAATCCTCCATCTCACCTGATGAAACGCCCTCGTCGACGAACCATCGGAGTTCGAGGGACAGTTCGGTCGAGGCGGGATCGAGGGTGTACGGGTCGTACCGCAGGTAGTGGCAGCGCCCGTCGGTGCGGGCGATCAGCCAGCCGAAGTCCCAGTTCGCAGAGCGGTAGGTCATCGGCGCGGATGCGCGCACGCGCACCAGTGGGCGGGTTTCGGTCACGAGCAGCGCCGATTCGGTGTAGTGGTACACCGGTCCGCACTCGACGAACAGCTCGTGCTCCGGATGCTCGTCGATGAGGCCGCGGATGCCGACCTTGACGGCGGCCCCCGCATCCGTCGCACCCGTCAGGTCGGCGAGCGAACCGGAAACGACGCTCCCGTCGAGTGTGGTGTGCGCCACCTCGCGCCACCGGTCGCGCACGAGGAAGCGGTAGCGCTCGAAGCGGTAGACGAAATCGCTGCTCGGTGCCGTGGTGTCGTCGTCCCACCGCGACCCCTCGGCGTAGTGCGGCATGGCGCTGTGGTCGGGGACGGGCTCCGGGCCGCCGCCGTCGAGGAACGGTCGCGCGATGCCCTGCGACCCGTCGTCGTTGTACAGGAAGAACGACATCGAGGGCCTGCCGAAACCCTCGTGGCTGAGGCTGACCGGCTGCCGGAGCGTCATGACGCCGGCCGTCCGGCGCCCGTCGACCAGGTACGTGACCGGGAAGTCGGACACCTCGCGCACCAACTGGTGATCGGCGGAGCCGGGATCGATGTGCTCGTCGTGATGGAAATCGGTGCCGATCCGCAGGTCGGCGCCCCGGCGCACCGCCTCGGCCAGGCGCTCGACGCTCCCGGCGAGGGGCACGCGGTCGGCCGAGAGCTCGAGCGCGGTCGCCCAGCGCGTCATCCGCTCACCGAGATGCGGTTCCAGGCGATGAAGCGTCCCTGCTCGGGCTCGTAGCTGTAGAAGAAGATGCGCAGGTCGTCGCCGTCGGGCACGATCGCGGGGTAACCGCACTGGTACTCCGCGGTGAGCACAGTGCCGTTGGGGTCGCTCAACCGTGTCGGCTCGCCCCATTCCAAGCCGTCGGGGGAGCCGATGCGCACCTCGACGCCCGGGATCTCGCCCGAATCCTCCGGTGCGCATCGCCGGTACGCGAGCAGCAGGCGGCCGTCGTCCAGCTGCGTGAGTGCGGGCGACATCCCCGGAAAGCCAAGACTCTCGTAGGCCGTCCAGCTCGCGCCGCGGTCGGTGGAGAAGGACCGGAAGAACAGCAAGGTCTGGTCGCCGTCGACCCCTTGCTGCCGCAGCACGGCGAGCAGGCGGCCGTCGGACAGCTCGACCACACTGGTCTCGGTGAAGCCGTCGGTGGAGTCGTGCGGCCGGAAGTCGGGGTCGGTGGTCTCGCGGGGGTCATCGGCCTGCACGCTGTTGCCGGTGTCGACGTAGTGCCCCCCGAGGTGTGCCGTGGGGTCGTAGGCGATGGTGCTCTTCAGGGCCCAGCTGCGCCCGGCGTCGCGCGAGCTCAGCACCGTGGAGCGCCACTTCTCGCCGGCGCGCAGCACACCCCACACCGGCCAGAGCAGCTCGCCGTCGTCGAACTCGAGGATCTCGCCGTAGACCGCGGGCCAGTCGAAGTCCACCTCGACCCGCTCGCCGCCCTGCCAGCTACGGCCGTCATCCGCGGAGGTCTGCAGGCGCAGCACGCTGCGCCGGCCCTCCGTGCCGAGTCCCGGGGTCCAGGTGATGCCGTTGTAGGGCAGCAGCAGGGTGCCGTCGGACAACCGCCTCAGCCCGATGGCGCCGAGCGCAGCATCCTCTCCGTCGACCGCGGTGGCCACGACCACGGCGGGCTGCCAGGTGGCGCCGTTGTCGGTGGAGCGGGTGACGCGCACCTCGCCACCCGGCCAGCCGTCGGGCACGGTGGAGTACGCGACGACGAGCGCGTCGGGTGTGCGGGCGGCGGCCGGGAACATGGCGGGGGCGGCACCCGTCGAACCGCTGCTGATGATCGTGACCGGGCTCGGCATGCTCAGGCCTCCACGCGGGCGCGAGCCGCTGCGAGGAGGGGCTGCACCACCGCGGCGACGGCCCCGGCGAACTCGGCGTCGGGCTGGGCCATCGGTTCGCTGATGGCCGGTGTCGGCAGGCCGAGCGCCACCGCGGTGCCCACCTTGAGGGCGTTCACGGCGGCGGCGGGTCCCCCCGCGCCGGGCAGCGCGATGCGGAGGATCTCGAACAACTCGAGGAAGCCGCGCTGCGCCGCCGATGCCCCTGCGGCGTCACCGCCGACGTGGGCGTCGAAGATCTCGACGGCCGGGCGCGGCAGCACGTTCGCGAAGCCAGGCACGATGCCGTCGAAACCGAGCGTGAACGCGGCGTCGATGGTGATCTCGGAGCCGATGTAGCGCCGGAAGCCCTCGACCCCCTGGGTGGCCTCGACCGTGAGGCGGCCGGCCGTGAGGTCGCCGGAGGAGTCCTTCACGCCCCGCAGCACGCCGCTCTCCGCGAGGGCGGCGATGACGGCGGAGGGGATCTTACGCGGCGTGCGAGGGGGCACGTCGTAGGCGACGAGCGGCACGTCGACAGCTTCGGCCACGAGCGTGAAGTGGCGCTCGAGCTCGGCGTCGCTCGAGTCGAAGAACATCGGCGGCAGCACCAGCAGCGCGTCGGCGCCAGCGGTGACGGCCCGCTCGGCGGCCAGTACCGCCTCGGTGGTGCCGAGGCCCACCACGCCGGCCCACACCGGTGCGCGGCCGGACGCTGCCGCGGCCACGATCTCGATCGTGCGCACCCGTTGCTCCGGCGTGAGGTTGCCGAGTTCACCGGTCGAGCCCACGGCGAGGAGGCCGTGGATGCCGTTGTCGAGCTGGTAGTCGACGAGCGCCTGCATGGCGCCCGCATCCGGCCCGCCGTCGTCGGCGAGGAAGGTGACGAGCGGCGTGACGATTCCGCGGGGCAGCGGGTCGGGGGTGGTCATGGATTCTCCTGTACTTCGGTTGCGGCGGTGTCGATGGACGGTCGGGTGGAGGGGAAGCGGATGCGCAGTCAGCCGAGCAGGAAGCCGCCGTCGATCACGACGTCGGTTCCCGTGACGTACCCCGCGTCGGCGCTCAGCAGGAAGGCGACGACGGCGGCGATCTCGGCCGGACCGCCGCGCCGCCCGAGCGCGGGCGCGCGCACCGCCCGCTGCCCCGGCGGCGCGGGTGGCGCGACGCTCGAGTCGGTGGCGATGTCGCCCGGCGAGACGCAGAGCACACGGATGCCGTGCGGCCCGAGCTCGAGGGCAGCGCCGCGCGTGAAGCCGAGGAGGCCGGCCTTGGTGGCCGAGTAGAGCGTTGCGGCAGGTGCGGGCGCGTAGGCGAGCACGGAGGCCACCGAGATCACCACTCCTGCCGTGCCCTGGTCGACGAAGTGGCGACTCGCCGCGATGGTGCACCGCATGGCCGCCTTGAGGTTGAGGTCGACCATCCGGTCGACGTAGTCGTCGTCGGCGTCGAGCAGGGTGCGTTGCGCGGGCGGTCCGGTGATCGCGGCGTTGTTGACGAGCCCGTCGAGCCCGCCGAGGGCGCTCACCGCCTCCTGCACGGCGCGACTGCACTCCGCACCACTCGTGAGGTCGGCGGCGATCCCGGTCACCCGGTCGCGGAGGCCGGAGTCCTCGAGCGCCGCAGCCAGCTCGGCCGGGGTGCGCTGCACAACGGCGACGCTCGCGCCGGCGTCGCAGAGCGCGGTGCTGACGGCCGCGCCGATGCCGGTGGCTCCGCCCGTGACGAGAATGCGCCGCCCGCGCAGATCCGCGCTCATGCGACGAGTCCCGCCGGCAGCGCGCCCCGGTCGAACTCTGCGACGGCGGCATCGAGGTGGGCCCAGCCGCGGCGGAGTGCCACGGCGCCGTGGCCGGGGAAGAGGTGCTGGGGGCGGAGCGCCGCGACGGCGCGGATGCTCGTTTCGAGGGCACGGGCATCCGTGTCGGGCGTGTCGAGCACCGCCACCCGGCCCTGGGCGAAGATGAGATCGCCCGTGAACAGCGCGAGCCCGGTCGGCAGCTGTGCGGCGTAGACGGTGTGGTCGGCGCTGTGGCCGACGGAGGCGATCGCCTGAACGGTGAGATCACCGACCCGGATCGCCGGCTCCGCCTCGACCAGCTGCCGGCGAGTGAGGGCGCGGAGTACCTGATCGGCGGGGTAGACGCCCTGGCGGCGCGCGGCCGGCAATCCGATCGCCTCCTCGTCGCCGCGCTCCAGCCAGTCGGCCGCGACGGCGCTCGCGTGCACCGGCACGCCGTAGTGCGCTGCCAGGTCGGCGGCGCCGCCGGAGTGGTCGACGTGCGCGTGGGTGAGTGCGACACCGGTCAAGCGGGCCTCCGAACCCAGCACGGCGTCGATCCGCCTGACGAGCGCTGCGCTGTCGCGCCCGCTGCCGGTGTCGATGAGGAGCGCCTCGTCGCCCGACCGCAGAAGATAGGCATGCCCATCCCACGGGTCGCTGAAGCCGAAACCGAGGTAGCCGCTCGCCACGAGGTGGCAGTCGGGCAGGAGCTGAACGGTCATGCCGCGGCCCGATCGCTCGAACGGCCTGCAGACACCCGGATGCGCGTGCGGCGGATCACGTTCACGTCGTCTTCGCGCGCCCAGAACGCGATCTCGACGTCGCCATCGGGGCGGGCCACGAGGTTCGGGTAGCCGAACCGCAGGTCGCTGAGCTCATCGCCCGCACGGCCGCCCCCGTTCATGCCGGTCGCGGCTCCGGCGCCGGCCCAGAGGGCGACCGTCTCGTCGGTGACCCAGTCGTCGCCGGCGAGGTGGGCAGTGCTCAACCAGAGCCCGGGCTCACGGTCGCCCCGCCAGGCGCAGACGAGGGTGCCGTCGGCAAGCACGCAGAGCTTGGCCGTCTGGGCGGCGAAGCCCGTCCGGCCGCGGATGGCGAAGTCGTCGGCGCCGGCGCCGGCGAGGAAGTACTCGGTAGGTCGGGTGACGCCGTCATCGACACCCACCGCCCACGTCACGGCGATCGTCCGGCCGTCGGGCAGCGGGGCGAGCGACTGCTCGAAATGGGTGACGCGTTCGTTCCACGAGTCGGCGATCGTGATGACGCGCGGCCAGGTCGCGCCGCCATCGGTCGACTCCAGCGCGATCGCCTTCATGCCGTGCGGGGCGTGCCCGTCCCAGGTCATCCAGGTGCTGGTGGGCAGCAGCCGCCGCCCGTCCTCGAGCTCGACGATGCCGTGGCACGTCTCGAACTCGGTGCCGGCGAGGGGCTGGTCGATCGGGTCGGGGGCGGTCCAGGACTCCCCGTCGTCGGTCGACCGGAGCTGCACCAGAGTCATCGGCGTGTAGCCGAAGGTGTCGACGTTGAGCATCCCCTGCTCCGCCGGCCGACGGGCGTGCAGCGCACCCGCGAGCGTGAGTGCGCCGTCGGCGGTGCGGCCGAGGCGCAGGGTGTACGAGCCGTCATGCTGCGACGCGTCGAGCACGCGGCGCGGCGCCGACCAGGTGGCGCCGTCGTCGAGCGAGCGGCTCAGGTACGTGCCGTAGCAGTGGCTCTCGACGGCGTCAGCGAGGTCGAACGAAGCCAGCCACTCCGCCTCCCGGATGCGCACCAGCGTCGGGTGCCAGGCGTGCACGGCCCGCAGGTGGGGCCGCGGGTTGCGGTACACCAGCGAGCTGTCGACGATCTCGATCACGGTGAGAGGAGCTCCATCCGAACAAAAATGAAACGCGGCGTTTCATTTGTGGACGAGTTTGGCCGCACGTGCCGGAGCCTGTCAAGCGATCCGGTGTAAACAGCGTGTAACGACCGACGCTCGGCTACTTCGCCGTCCATCCTCCGTCGACGGCGAGCGTCGCGCCGGTGACGTACCGCGAGGCGTCCGACGCCAGGAAGACCAGTGCGCCCGTCACGTCGTCCTCCTCGGCCAGCCGGCCGAGCGGCACGCGGGCCTCGTAAGCGGCGACGAAGCGAGCATCCTGGCCGTCGGAACGAAGGCCCCCCGGGCACAGGCAGTTCGCACGCACCCCCGACGGGCCGAGGGCCGTGGCGAGGTAGCGGGTGAAGCCCACCATGCCGGCCTTGTCGTAGGAGTAGAACGCCGGCATCGTCATGGCCGTGCCTTCGTAGATGCCGAAGTCGGGCCCGACGAGTCCGTAGATCGAGCCGATGTTCACGATCGAGCCCGAGCCGCGAGCCGCCATCCCCGGTGCGAGGGCCTGAGTGAGCAGGAACAGCCCGCGGGAATTGACGGCGCTCGTCTCGTCCCAGTCGGCGGCGGTCGTCGCGGCCAGGGTGCCGCCGGCGCGGTGCACGGCGTTGTTCACCAGCACATCCGGCGCGCCGTGCTCCGCCTCGAGCGCAGCCGCGAAGGCGGTGATGCTCGCGGGTTCGGCGAGGTCGAGCGGGAGCGCGCCGGCCGCGAGGCCGTCGGCGCGAAGAGCTGCGGCGGCAGCGTGGGCGTTCGCTGCGTCACGCGAGGTCACCACCACGTGTGCCCCGGCTTCGGCGAGGGCGCGGGCGAAAGGCAGGCCGTAGAGCCCCGTGCCCCCGGTGACGACGGCGGTCTTTCCTTCGAGTCGGAAGCGATCGAGAATGGGCACAGGGGTCCTCTCCGCGAATGTGCTGCCTCGTTGACAGCGGATGGGGAATCAGGATATCAATGTGTCTCACCTAGCGGTACGCGTAGTTTCATTCAATGAGATCAGCTGGCGCGCCCGACATCGAGGAGTGATCTGGATGCCCGACCCCCGTGCGACGCGTGTCGCCATCAGCGGTCTGGGCTCGATCGCCCGCCAGCACGTGGCGGCATTCGCGGCTCAGGGCAGTGCGGAAATCGTCGCGTTCGACCCGGCCGAGTCACTGCGGGAGGCGGCGCTGTCCGACGGCCGCGTGGCGCGGGCGGTCGCCGATTTCGACGAGCTGCTCGACCTCGCTCCCGACGCGCTCGTCATCGCCGCGCCCGACTTCGCGCACCTCGATCAGCTCGAGCGCGCGACGGCGCGCGGCATCCCGGTGCTGGTCGAGAAACCGCTGGCCGAGAGCTTCGCGTCGGCCGCCGCGGTGGTCGACGAGATCGAGTCGCGCGCGGTGCCGGTGCTGGTCGGCTACGTTCTCCGCTACCGCCGGGTGGTGGAGCGTGTGCGCGAAGTCGTGGCCGGGGGCGCCATCGGCGAGCCCGCCTCCTTCCAGGTGATGCTCGGCGCCTACGGCACCATCACGGCCGCAGCCTCCCGCTTCGCCACGCCGGAGCCGAACCGCCTCTATCGCGACTACTCCCACGAATGGGACTACCTGCGCTGGATCTTCGGCGCCGTCCGCGAGGTGACCGCGGTCGCCCGCACGCTCGACGCCGTGCCCCACATTGAGGCGCCGAACCTCGTCGACGGCCTCCTCGCCCTCGACTCCGGGGTCACCGGGGCCGTCCACATCGACTACGTCGAGCCGCGCGGCACGCGCACACTGCACGTCGTGGGCAGCGGCGGCGTGCTGTTCGCCGACATCGGCCGGGGCACCGTTCGGCTGCGGCAGGCGGGCGCGGACGACGAACGCCTGGTCGACCTGGCCGAACCCGCATCCGTTCCGCTCGGCCGGCAGGCCGCCCACCTGCTCGCGGTCGCACGCGGGGAGGAGCAGCCCCGAGTGGGCCTGCGCGACGGGCTCGCCGCGCTCGCGGTGACGGATGCGCTCATCCGCTCGGCCGCCGACCGTCGCTGGGTACAGGTGGAGACCTGCGCGTGACGGCCGACGCGGCGGCGATCGCCGCCCTGCTCGCCGGCGACCGGCCGGTGCGCTGGCTCTTCACCGGCGACAGCGTCACCCACGGCGCGTTCCACACGGCCGGCGAGCGCGATTACGTGCAGTTGTTCGAGGAGCGGCTGCGCTGGGAGCTCGGGCGGCGGCGCGATCACGTCATCCGTACCGCCATCAGCGGCCGGCGGGTGAGCGACCTCGAGGCCGATCTCGACTGGTCGGTGCTCGACTACCGGCCCGACGTGGTGTCGCTCATGTTCGGGCTGAACGACTGCGCCACCCCCGCCCCCGACGTGGCCGCCTTCTCGGCCGGGTACCGGCGCGTCATCGACCGGGTGCGGGAGAGCGGGGCGGTGCCGGTGCTGCACACGCCCAACCGCATCCTTCTCACCGAGACGCCCGAGCGCCGCGCCAACCTGCCCGCCTACGTCGATGCCGTGCGCGACCTCGCCGCGACGGCGGGAGTGCTGCTCGTCGACCACCACGCCGACTGGGCCGAGGCCGATGCGAACGGCGCGGTGGAGTACTGGATCGATCACGGCTGCCACCCGAACGCCGCCGGGCACCGCGTGCTCAACCGCACGCTGTTGCGCCGGCTCGCGCTCTGGGACGAGACAAGCGACACGGGCCGGCTGTACATTCCGAAGGCGGAGCTGTTGCCGCGCTGAGCGGTCCGCCCACCCCTCGAAAGGATGCCATGTTCGTCGATCTGCCCGAGCCTGAGTTGCGCCGCTACCGCAGCGCCCAGACCGAACCCGACGACTTCGACGAGTTCTGGGCCACGACCCTGGCCGAGTCGCGGGCGGCGGGCGGTGCCGTCGAGGTCGTCCCGGTGGATGCGGGACTCACCGCCATCGAGGTGTTCGACGTGACCTTCCCCGGGTTCGCGGGGCAGCCGATCAAGGCCTGGCTGCGCATCCCGGCCCACCGCGGCGGGCCGCTGCCGGCGGTGGTGCAGTACGTCGGCTACGGCGGCGGCCGTGGCCGGCCCACCGAGGAGCTGCTGTGGTCGGCGGCGGGGTTCGCGCACCTGCAGATGGACACCCGCGGGCAGGGGTCGACGTGGAGCGTGGGCGACACCGCCGATCCGGACGGCGGCGGCGCGCAGCATCCGGGCTTCATGACCCGGGGCATCGGGTCGCCGGAGACCTATTACTACCGGCGCCTCATCACCGACGCCGTGCGAGCGGTGGATGCGGTGCGCACGCTGCCCGGCGTCGATGCCGATCGGGTGGCCGTGGCGGGCCGCAGTCAGGGCGGTGGTCTCGCGATTGCCGCGGCGGCACTCGCCGACGGAGTGAGCGCGGCGGTGTGCGGGGTGCCCTTCCTCTGCGACTTCCCGCGTGCGACGGTGATGACCGACAGCCTGCCGTACGTCGAGATCGCCCGCTACCTGGCCGTGCATCGCGATGCCGTGGCCACCGCACACCGCACGCTGAGCTATGTCGACGGGGTGAACTTCGCCAAGCGTGCGACTGTGCCGGGGTGGTTCTCGGCGGGCCTCATGGATTCGACCTGTCCGCCGTCGACGGTGTTCGCCGCCTTCGCGGAGTGGCAGGGGCCCAAGGAGATCGACGTCTGGCCCTACAACGGGCACGAGGGCGGCGGTCCCGACGGCGACCGCCGAGCCATCGATGCGCTGCGCGGCGTGCTCAGCCCTCCTCGTCCT
>BADC01000334.1 GCA_000333435.1 Corynebacterium-like bacterium B27
GGTCCGCGTCTCGTAGTCGGGCCGCAGCCCCACGAGGTCGAGCAACTCGCGAACGCGCTCGCGCCGTTGCGCCCGCGTGCCGATCCCGTGGATGACGAGAGGCTCGGCGATGATCTCGCCCACGGGCATCCGGCCGGGCAGAGAGGCGTACGGGTCCTGGAACACGAACTGCATGTCGCGGCGGAGGCTCCGCCAGTCGGCGGCGCGGAGGGTGCCGAGGTCGCGGCCCTCGAACAGGATGCGCCCGGAGGTGGGCGATTCGAAGCCCATGATGGTCTTCGCCACGGTGGTCTTGCCCGAGCCGGACTCGCCCACGAGGGCGAGCGTCTCGCCCGGCGCGATCTCGAACGAGACCCCGCGCACGGCCTTGACGGCCGAACGGGAGCGCCCGATCACGCGCTGGCGGCCGGGGTAGTCCTTCACGAGGTCCTCGACCTGGAGGATGGGAGTGTTCGGCGCATCCGTCATGCAACGACCTCCTTCGACTCGGCGGCGTCGGGTTCGGCCCCGTCGGCGCGGTGTGCGTAGGCGGATGCCACGTAGTGATCGGGGCCGACGCGCACGAGCCGTTGCTCGGCTGCGTCCGGGACGACAGCCAGCCCCTGGGTCTGGCTCTGCACCGTGGCGAGGCGACCGACGTCGCTGTCCATGCGCGGCAAGCTGCCCAACAGGGCGCGGGTGTACGGATGCCGGGTGTCATGGAAGAGGGCGTCGACCGGCGCCTGCTCCACCACGCGCCCGCCGTTCATCACCACCACCCGGTCGGCCATCTCCGCGATCACACCGAGGTCGTGGGTGATGAGCACGAGCGCGGCACCCACCTCGGCTTGAACCCTGAGCAGCAGATCGAGGATCTGGGCCTGCACCGTGACGTCGAGCGCGGTGGTCGGCTCATCGGCGATGATGAGCTTCGGCCGGTTCGCGATGGCGATGGCCACCATCACGCGCTGCCGCATGCCGCCGGAGAACTGGTGCGGGTACTGCTTGGCCCGCTCGGCCGGGTCGGGGATGCCCACGTCGCTCAGCAGCTCCAGCACGCGCGCGCGCCGAGCAGTCCTCGACATCCCTGGATTGTGGGCGCGCAGCGACTCGGCGATCTGGGCACCAACGCTCATCACGGGGTTGAGTGCCGTCATCGGGTCTTGGAACACGACACCGATTTCCTTGCCACGCACCCGGCTGAGCCGCCGTTCGCTGCACTGGAGCAGGTCGGTGCCGTCGAACCAGGCGTGACCACTCCGCACCGTGGCCGACGGCGGCAGGAGGCCGAGGGCCGACATGATGGTGACGCTCTTGCCCGACCCGGACTCGCCGACGACGCCGAGGCACTCGCCCGGCCGCACGTCGTACGACACTCCGTCGATGCCGCGCACGACACCCTGCTCGGTGTGGAACTCGGTGACGACCTCCTGCAACGACAGCAGGGCCGTCGCGGGGTCGGAGGTGAAGTACTCGGGGGTCATCGCTGGCTCCTCGGGTCGGAGGCGTCACGCAGGCCGTCGCCGATGAAGTTCACGGCGAGCACGGTGATCGCGATGGCGAGGCCGGCAAGCACCCAGAGCCATGGCATCGACTGCAGTACGGTGAACGACTGCGCCTCGTTGAGCATGTTGCCCCAGCTCGCGGTGGGTGGCGGTACGCCGAAGCCGAGGAAGGACAACCCGGCCTCCAGCAGGATGGCCTGCG
>BADC01000333.1 GCA_000333435.1 Corynebacterium-like bacterium B27
AGAAGGGCAGCTTCGGCAGGTTCGGCAGTGACGGTGCGGTATCGGTGGGGGTCATGCGGCCAGCTCCTCGGTCACCAGGTCGAGGAACCGATCGTAGTCGAAGCCCACCGCGATCTCGATCTGCGGCAGGTCGGTCCAGCGGTGGTGGTTGCGGCGGTCGACCACCGTCATGCCGCGGGTCAACCGGCCCTCGGTCGCCACGTCGCAGTGCACGGTCTCGGTGCGCACCAGGGTCGGGTCGATGAGGGAGGCCACGGCGGCGCTGTCGATGAGCGAGCAGTACGACTGGTAGCCGCGCCCCTCGACGAACTGCACCACTCGCACGGCGAGCTGCGCTTCGGGCTTGGCGCTGGCGCGCAGCCGCTCGAGATCGGCGGGGCGGAAGTTGATGGCCGGGTGCGTGGCGACGTCGAGGCCGACCGCGAGCATCCGGAAGCCGGCGTTGAACACGATGTGGGCGGCCTCCGGGTCGACGAACACGTTCCATTCGCTGACCGGGTTGTCGCCCGTGGCCTGGCTCCAGGCGTAGGGCGTCGCGCCGAAGGCGCCGCCGATGATGGTGAGCTGCGACACCTTGCCGGGCAGCTCCGGGTCGATCGCGAGGGCCGCGGCGATGTTCGTGAGCGGGCCGAGCGCACAGATGGCGATGTCGCCAGGATGCGCGTTCACGGTGTCGACGATCAGCTGCGCCGCGCCGCGCGGGTCGAGCCGGCGGGCCGACGCGGGGAGGTTCGACTCGGCCAGGCCGTCGCTGCCGTGCGAGAACGGATCGGAGGGGTAGTCGCCACCGAGCGGCACGAGCGCTCCCTGCGCCACCGGCAGTTCGGGTGCGCCGAGGAGGTCGAGCACTCTGAGGGCGTTGGCCGCTGTGCGGTCGGCCGGCAGGTTGCCGGTGACCGCGGTGACGGCGAGGATGCGCAGCGCCGGTGAGTTGTGCGCCAGGGCGATGGCGAGGGCGTCGTCCATACCGGGGTCGGTGTCGATCAGCACGTTCAGCATGGGCCTCTCCTGGCAGAGCATCGGGACGGTGCGGTCCATTCGCCGCATGGGTAATGTAAACATAACAACAAGATGAATTGGGACGGAAGGACGGCATGCAGCGGATAGCGGTGCTCTCGCACATCGTCGTGGACGAGATCCACCGGCCGGGCGACACGTCGCCGGCGGTCGAGGTGGGCGGTGCCGGTGCCTACGCCGCGGTCGGCGCGAGCATCGCCGGCGCACCCGCATCCGCGGTGCTGGTGGCCGGCGTCGGCCGCGACGATCGCGCGCTGCTCACCGAATGGTGCGCCGGTCGCCAGATCGATCCGGCTGGTCTGTTCGTGGTGGGGGAGTCGAGCCCGCGCACGCGCATCCAGTACTTCGCCGACGGCGAGCGCGTGGAGACGCCGGTGTTCGGGCTCGAGCACTTCGACGCCCACACCCCGTTGCCCCGCCACATCCCGTACCCGGTCGAGGAGGTGTCGGGCCTCTACCTCTTCCACGACGTCGAGGAGTCGTACTGGCGCGAGGTCGCCGACCATCGATCCCGCACGAGCGCGCCGGTGCTCTGGGAGATCTCGCAGAGCGCCTGCCGGCCCGAGGCGCTGCCGGCGGTGGCCGCCGCGCTCGAACTGGTCGACGTGCTCTCGATCAACCGCACCGAGGCGGTCGCGCTCTTCGATGTGCCGGATGTCGCGGCCGCGGTGGAGCGGCTGCGGCGGCTGCCCGTCGTCGTCACCCTTCGCCTCGGCGCGGAGGGCTCGTTGGTGCTGCGCCGGGGGGAGGAACCTGTCGTCGTGGGTGTGGCGGAGGGTGCCGTGGCCGACCCGACGGGCGGCGGCAACAGCTACTCGGGGGCGTTCCTCGCCGAGTACGTGCGCATGGGCGATCCGCTCGCGGCGGCGCGGCTGGGGGCGGCAACGGCTGCGACGGTGATCGCGCAGCCGGGTGCCCCGGTCGTGGATGAGGGTGTCCGGGCGCGCGTGCGGGCCGCGGCGGGCCGCATCCGTGTCGACCCCGCTCATTAAACCTGTTCGTAACACGCAGATCGTTGACACGGATATGTGGTGGTTATAACCTCCATACAACCTAACAACCGGGTCGACCCGACGAACCGTTGGCCCGACGGACATCGAGGAGCACACAGCAGATGAAGAGATCAAGGCTCGCGATCGCAGCGGCGGGCATCGCCACTGCTCTCGCCGTGACGATGAGCGGATGCGCCGGCGGCAGCGGCGCGGACGGCGGCAAGCAGAAGCTCGAGCTGTGGTTCTGGGGTGCTCCGCCGGCGCAGCAGGAGACCATGCAGAAGGTGCTGGTCGACGGCTTCAACGCGTCGCAGGACGAGTACGAGCTCGAGGTGAACTTCGACAACGCGGTGGACAAGAACATCCAGGTCGCGCTGAGTGCCAACAAGGGGCCGGACATCGTCTACGGCTCGGGACCTGCGTTCTCCTCGGCCTACGCCGCCGAGGGCAAGCTCGCCGACATGACGCCCTACGCCGAGAAGTACGGCTGGAAGGATCGCATCCTCGACTCGATGTACGAGTCGGGGACGGTCGACGGCAAGCTGTACTCGCTGCCGAACTCGATCGAGGACATCGGCGTGTTCTACAACACGAAGGTGCTCGACACGCTGGGCGTCGAGGTGCCGAAGACCTACGACGAGTTCGTCGACGTGATGGACAAGGCGGCCGCCGCCGGGCTCTACTCCTCGGTCACCGGCAACCAGGGCTGGAAGCCCGTCAACCAGAACTACATCTCCCTGTTCATGTCGCAG
>BADC01000332.1 GCA_000333435.1 Corynebacterium-like bacterium B27
GCACGCGCTTGGGCCTGCCCCCCAGGCGCTCGACCCGGCCTACGCGGCGCGGGTCGCCGACCTCTCGCTTTATCTGTGCAAGGATCAAGGTGATCGCGACGAGGCCCGCACCGGTCGCCTGCTGCTGGGCGAACTCCGATGACGCCGGCCCCGTTCACCCATCACGACGAGGGAACGCCCGAGTCGGCGTGGAAGAGCGCGTTCGACGACCGGATGCCCTCCTTCGCCCCGCTCGACGCGGCATTCTTCGAGACGCTGGACCACCTCATCGTGGTCGCGGCGCATCCCGACGACGAGACCCTCGGTGCTGCCGGCCTGCTCGCCCGCGCAGGCGCCGCGGGTGCCCGGGCGACCGTGCTCGTGGCCACGTCCGGAGAACGATCACACCCCGATGCCGCGGTCGACGGCAGGATGCTGGCCGGTCGGCGCGAGGAGGAGACCCGGGCCGCGGTCGCGGCGGTCGACCCCGGCGCGAGCGTGCGGTTCCTCCGCCTGCCCGATGGCGAGCTCGCCACCCACCGCCCGGCACTGGAGGTCGCGCTGACCGACGCGGTCGGCGCGGGCGCTGTGCCCGGAACGGTGCTCGTCGCGCCCTGGGCCGGGGATCGTCACCCCGACCACGCCGCCGCGTCGGATGCTGCGCGCACCGTGGCCGCGCGAGCCGGGCTGCGGGTCTACGAGTACCCGATCTGGTTGTGGCACTGGGCGGCGCCCCACGACCCGGCCGTGCCGTGGGGAGACCTGACGGTGCTGCCCCTCGACGACGCCACCCGCGACCGCAAGGCACACGCGGTCGCTCTGCATCGCAGCCAAGTGCTGCCGCTCGGCGACGGCCCGGGCGAGGAGGCGCTGCTGCACCCGGCCATGCTCGCCCATTTCGCGCGGCCGCTCGAGGCGTTCGTGCTCGTCGACACCGTCGCCGCCACAGGAGCCGCCACCGGCGCCGCCGCGGGCGCCGCGCGCGCGGTGCGCCCGGCGGTGGCCCCGACCGACGTCGCTCCGGCGGCGCTCGACGACGACGGCGTCGCCACCGCCTACTTCGACGGCCTGCACGAGCGCTCGGACGACCCGTGGGGCTTCGAGTCCCGTTGGTACGAGGAGCGCAAACGAGCGGTGCTGCTCGCCTCGCTGCCGGATCGCGCCTATGCCGCCGTGCTCGAGGTCGGCTCGTCGACGGGGGTGTTGTCGCGGGAGCTGGCGGCACGCGCATCCGGCCGGCTGCTCGGCGTCGACGTGTCGCCCATCGCGGTGGACCGTGCTCGTGAGCGCAACGCCGATCTGCCCCGAGCGACGTTCGAACGGATGCACGTGCCCGCCGAGTGGCCCGACGGCGGATTCGATCTCGTCGTCGTCTCGGAGGTGGGGTACTACCTCGACCCGCCCGATCTCACCGGCTTGATCGAACGCATCCTCGGGTCGCTGACCCCGCGGGGCGCGGTGGTGCTCTGTCACTGGCGGCATCCGGTGGCCGGGCGCGCGGCCGACGGCGACGCGGTGCATGCGGTCTTCGCCGAGCGTGGCGAGTTCGCACGGCTGGCGCGGCACCTCGAGGAGGACTTCGTGCTCGACGTGCTCGTGCGCGCACCGGGGGAGTCGGTGGCGCGGCGGGAGGGGATCGTGTGATCGACTCGATCGGGGTCGTGCTGCCGGCGCGCGACGAAGAAGTGCTGCTCGCGGCGGCGCTCGACGCGGTGCTCACGGCGCGGGCCGCTCTGGTGCGGGCCGAACCGGAGTGGGCGCGGGCGGGACGCCTGCGCGTGGTGCTGGTGCTGGATGCCTGCGTCGACGGTTCGCTCGCGATCGCCCGCACCTTCGGCAGCGCGATCGAGGTGCTCGAGGTCGACGTCGCGAACGTCGGGCTGGCGCGCCGAGCGGGGGTCGAGCGGCTGCTCGGCGCCTCCGTCACCCCGAGTGCGCACGAACGATCGTGGATCGCCAACACCGATGCCGACACCGAGGTGCCCGAACGGTGGCTGCTCGATCACCTCGCTGCCGCGCGGGCCGGCGCCGAGCTCGTGGTGGGGCGTGCGGAGCCCAAGGCCGCCGACCTCGACCCCGCGGCGTTGTCGGCGTGGCGGCGTGAGCACACGGGCGACCGGAGGCACGTCTACGGCGCGAACCTCGGCATCCGTGGCGATGTCTACCGTGCGGCCGGCGGATTCCCGGGGGTGCGGGTGGGGGAGGACGTAGCGCTCGTGCAGGCCGCCGAGGCCAACGGGGCTGCCGTGCTCGACCTCCCGTTCTCGCTGGTGCAGACCTCCGGCCGGGTCGACGGCCGTACCCCGGGCGGCTTCGCCGGCTACCTCCGCGCCCTCGTCGACTGACCGCCGGCCGCGGGCGCGTCAGGCCAGGCACGCATCAGGCCGGGCACGCGTCAGGCCGGCCGCGCGTCAGCCCGGACCGAAGCCCTTCGCCGCCGCGAGCGCACCCGTCGGGGTCACCCCGCGACCGCCGTCTGCCCGAGGTGCTCGGCGAGTTCGTCGAGCGCGCTCTCCCAGCCGTCGTAGACGTTTCCGTCGCCGGACATGCCCTCGAAACCGCGGAGGTCGAAGGTGAGCCGGGTGAGCTCGCCGAGCGACTCGATGGTGATGGTGACGAGCGCCTGGTCGTCGGAGTCGTCGTCGACGCCGCCCCAGGTGAAGACGAGCCGCTCGTTCGCCACCAGCTCGCGGTACTCCCCGCCGGTGGGATACGACTTACCGGTGCTGTCGTCGACCATCGTGTAGCGATACCGCCCGCCGACCCGCGCGTCGATCGACACCGAATCACGCGGTGTGCGGAGGCCCGCCGGGTGCCACCACACCGCCACCTGATCGGGATCGAGCCACGCCTGCCAGATCTCCTCGGGCGTGGCGTCGTACTCCCGGGTCAGCGTGAATCCCTTGTTCGTGTCGATCATCGCTCGTCCTTTCGTGTCGTTGTCACGCACGTCACGTCCCAGCATGCACCCGCCGCCCGCCGAGGGGCGGTTACCCGAGGAGGGAGCGCTTGCGTTCCTCGGGGAGGAAGGAGGCCGCGACCGAGTTGCGGGCGAGGAGGGCCAGCTCGTCGTCCGTCACGCCGAACGCGCCGCGCAGGGCGCGCAGGTTGTCGTCGAGGTAGCCGCCGAAGTACGCCGGGTCGTCGGAGTTGATGGTGACGAGGAGCCCGGCGTCGAGCAGCCGCCGTAGCGGGAAAACCTCGATCGCGGGAATGACCTTCAGCCGCACGTTCGAGAGCGGGCAGAGGGTGAGCGGGATGCGGTCGGCGGCCAGCCGCGCCACCAGCGCCGCGTCGTCGAGGGCGCGGTTGCCGTGGTCGACGCGCTCGACGCCGAGGAGGTCGACCGCCTCCCAGACGTACGCCGCCGGGCCCTCCTCGCCGGCGTGGGCGACCGCGTGCAGGCCTGAGGTGCGCGCCCGCTCGAACACCGACCGGAACAGCGACGGCGGGTGGCCCACCTCGGCCGAGTCGAGGCCGATGCCCTCGACGGCGAAGCCGCTCTCGAGCACGCGGTCGAGCATCCGTTCGGCCGAATCGATCGGCTGGTCGCGCAGCACGCACACGATGATGGCGGCGGTGATGCCGGTCTCGGCGCCGACCTCGGCGATCGCCCGGTGCAGCCCCGCGAGCACCACGGTCTCGGGGATGCCCCGGGTCGAGTGCGCCTGCGGGTCGAC
>BADC01000331.1 GCA_000333435.1 Corynebacterium-like bacterium B27
GCGCAATCGCGAGCACCTCGCGCACTGGGACCCGGTGCGCCCCGCGGGCTTCTTCACCGCCGAGGGCCAGACCCTCGAGATCGATCGTGCCCTGCAGGCCTGTATGGCCGGCGTCGTGCTGCCGCTCGTGCTCGCGACCGGAGACGCCGTCGTCGGTCGCCTGACCCTCTCGGGCATCACCCGCGGCGCCTTCGAGAGCGCCTCGCTCGGCTACTGGGTCGATGCGGCCCTCGCCGGGCGCGGCATCATGACCGCGGCGGTCGCCGAGACACTGCGGCTGGCGCGCGACGAGCTCGGCCTGCACCGCGTCGAAGCGGCGACGCTGCCTGAGAACGCGGCGTCGCAGGCGGTGCTGCGGCACAACGGGTTCGAGCCGATCGGTGCTGCGCCGCGGTACCTCAGGATCGCGGGGCGCTGGCAGGACCACCTGCTGTTCCAGCGCATCCTGCACGACTGACGCGATTCGGCGGATTCCGGGGTTGGGCGTGGCGGCAGACCGTGTCCAGAATGAAGGGCGACGGATGGAGCTGGATGTCGCGCGCGGTCACCCTTGACGGAATCTCCCTCTGGGGGCATGATACGGGGCTCGACGTGCTGTTCGAGCGGGCCGAGGCGGCCGCAGGGGACATCGGGGCGAGCCTCGAGTTGGCCCGTGAGCTCGGGCGTTCGGGTCTGCGCCCCGGTGCCGGAGCGACCGCCGGATACTTCGAGGTGCTGGCGACGCTGGCCGCCGCCGATGTGACGGTGGCGCGGGTGGTGGAGCCGCACCTGGACGCGCTGGCCATCCTGGCCGAGTGTCCGGTGCCGGTGCAGCTCGCCCGGGTCGACGCGACGGGGGAGAGCACCTGGGGTGTCTTCGCGGCCGAAGGGCCCGGCGTGCGGCTGGCGGCGACCCAGGCGCGCGATGGCTGGCGGCTGGACGGCACCAAGCCGTGGTGCTCGCTCGCGGGTGCGCTGAGTCACGCGCTGGTGACCGCACACCTCGGGTCGTCGCGTCGGTTGTTCGCCGTGGCGCTGCAGGGCGACGGAGTGACCGCGCATCCGGAGGCGTGGGTTGCGCGCGGGTTCCCGGCCGTGCCGAGCGGACCGACCGACTTCGCCGAGGTGCCGGCCGTGCCGGTCGGGGAACCCGGCTGGTACTTGGAGCGGCCCGGGTTCGAATGGGGCGGGATCGGGGTGGCGGCGGCCTGGCTCGGTGGGGCCGTCGGCGTCGCGCGCCGGGTGCACGAGGCGGCCGCGCAGCGTGGCGGGGAGCTCGCCGAGCTGCACGCCGGCCGGGTCGCGACGTCGCTGGCAGCGGCGCGCGCCGCTCTCGCCGCGGCGGCCCGCACGATCGACGCGACTGTGCCCATGGCGACCGGCGGCGTCGACGCGGCGCTGCGCGCTTCGACCGACGGCGTCGACGAGGCTCTGCCAAGGTCGATCGGAGGCGTCGACGCCACTCGGCCGGCACACGTCCCCGTCGGTGCCGGCGCACCGGCCCGGGAGCGGGGTGCGGGCGATGACGACTCGGCTGACGCGGATGAGCGCGCCGTGCTCGCGCAGGTCACACGCTCGGTGGTGCGGCGGGCCTGCGACGACGTGCTGCAGGTGGCGGCGCACGCGCTCGGGCCTGCCCCCCAGGCGCTCGACCCGGCCTACGCGGCGCGGGTCGCCGACCTCTCGCTCTATCTGCTGCAGGATCACGGTGATCGCGACGAGGCCCGCACCGGTCGCCTGCTGCTGGGCGAACTCCGATGACGCCGGCCCCGTTCACCCATCACGACGAGGGAACGCCCGAGTCGGCGTGGAAGAGCGCGTTCGACGACCGGATGCCCTCCTTCGCCCCGCTCGACGCGGCATTCTTCGAGACGCTGGACCACCTCATCGTGGTCGCGGCGCATCCCGACGACGAGACCCTCGGTGCTGCCGGCCTGCTCGCCCGCGCAGGCGCCGCGGGTGCCCGGGCGACCGTGCTCCGCGCGGAGCTCTTCGAATGCGGGATCGTTGACCTGCGTGAGGGAAGCCATACCCACGATCTTCCCGTACCCGCCCGGCCCGCACGCGCATCCGTCGCGGTCGCTAGGCTGACCGCATGAGCGAAGACCCGACGCTCCGCGGCCGCCTCGAGCAGCACTTCGAGGAGCCGATCGCCCGCGTCACCACGCTCACCCAGAACACGCTCGCCCTGTTCCCCACCCGGGTCTGGCGCCGGTTCCCTGGCCGGCACGGGTTCCTGCTCTCGTCGGGCATGAGCTACCAGGCGCTGTTCGCCGTGTTTCGCGCCGTGTACATCCTCTTCGCCGTGGCCGGCATCTGGCTCACCGGC
>BADC01000330.1 GCA_000333435.1 Corynebacterium-like bacterium B27
CGGGGGTCGAGGCGGCGCCGAATCTGTCGTGTCCTCGGGTGGCTCGGCGCTGTCAGCGTCCGACACCGCCGAATCCTCCGACGTCGAGTCGCCGATGACCGACACCGCGTTCCCCCCGACCGAGACGGGCACCGCGACATCGACGATGGCCTGGTTGCCGCCGATCAGCGAATCCGCGCCATCGGTCGACACCGCCACTGCGGGTGACTCCTCGGCGGGCGGGGCGCCGGCCGACGACGAGGCGGTCGAATCCTCGGTCGACGAGTCGCCAATGACCGACACCGCGTTGCCGCCGATGTCCACCGGGAGCTCCACCGAGATGATGGCCTGGTTGCCGGACGCCGCCGCATCGTCGCCGCTCGTTTCAGCGGCGTTCGCGACGCCCGCGCCGAGGACGCACAGGCCCCCGGTGATGAGGACTGTCCACAGCCCTCGCGAGACGTACTTGTTCATGGTTCTTCTCCAATTCGAATGAGTGAGTCGCTCCCGCTCGATGCGGGAACGGATGACCGTGCTCCACGCAGGGCGGAGCAGGGCTCACTCAGTCGGGAGAGGTGTCGGTGTCGTGTGTCGGCGACGACGGCAGATCGTCGTCGGAAGCTGTCCCGCGCGTACCCACCAGGGCGGCGGCGAATGCGGCTCCGGCCCCGAGATCGGCGAACGCACCCGGGCCGCCGGACCCGGCCGCACCCGCACCCGCGCCTCCCGAACCGGTCGACGGCGAGGCCGGGGCCGGCACGCCCACCGGCCCTCCACCGGGCGCGAACGGCCCGGCGCCTCCGGGCGAACCTCCGGCCCCCGGAACGAGACCCCATTCCGCGGCGGCCCCAACGCCCGCCGCGCCCTCGTTCGGGAGGCCGGGGCCGCCCCATTCCCCCCGCACGGATGCGCGCGACGCATCCGAGACCCCCGCGCCACCCCGCGCGGAGAAACCTTCCGGCGCAACGGCGCCGGCATCGGCACCCGAGCCGGCGCCGCCGCCGACGCTCGGCCCGATCGGCGAGCCCGAACCCGAGCCCGATCCCGCCGCCGGTCCCGACGGGCCCCCCGCCGACCCACCGGGGCCGCCCGGCAACCCGGGCAGCCCCGGCAACAGCCCGCCGGCGTCGCCCGCCACAGGCCCGACGACGTCGTGTACCACCGGCGAGACGGCCCCGCTCACGTCGCCCAGCACCACATCGACGGCGCCCGCGACCGGGCCGGTCACCGACCCCGCGGGCGCCGAACCGATCACGTCAGGCACGACGGGGAGTTCGGCGACGACATCGTCCACGACATCCGCCACCGGCTCGACCACGGCCGACACCGGGTCGGACGCGGCGACCTCGCCGACCGCATCCGTCACCTGAGGAATCGTGGCGACCACGTCAGCGACGGGCTCGGGCACCACTTCGGCGACCGGTTCGGTCACCGGCGTGAGCTGCTCGCTTACCGCACTGACGACGTCCGAGTCGGGCAGGGCGTCGGCGACTGCGGCCACGTCGGCCACAGCGGACGCCGCCGTGTCGAGCACATCCGAGACCGAGCCGAGGAGTGCGGACGCCCCGGGCGCGGCAGAAGTCGGTGGGGCAGCCTCGTCGGCGGAGGCGGACTGGGAGCCGAACACGGCGCACAGCACCAGCCAGCCGGCTGCTACCCCCAGGGCACCGAGCCCCAGGCGCAGGAGGCGCCGTGACCGCTCTTCAGTTGCATGTTCCACGACAGTCACCCCCTGCGTAGGAACGGGCTTCCCTCATCGGATGCCCCGGTTCTATCGACCCTTCTCCCAAGAAACGCTCATGTCAACCCCTGTAGCGCACGCAGTGGGGATTTCTCAGCCGCCGAGGTCGGGTCGAACGGCGGCCGACGCGGACTTTTCCAAACGAAAAGGCCATCGCGCCCGCCTGGGCTATCGGTGGCCTTTTCGTTTGGAGAACTCCCGCAGAGCGCGGGGAACTTCAGGCGATGAGGTAGTCGTGCAGCGACTCGTCGCGCAGCATGGCGAGCGCCCGGCGCTGAATCTGGCGTGCCCGCTCACGGGACACCCCGAGCGCCTCGCCGATCTGGTCGAACGACATCGCGTCTTCCCCGTCGAGCCCGAAACGCATGCAGATCACGCGCGCCTCGCGCGGCGGCAGCGTCGCCAGGGCCACGGACAGGTCATGGTGCTGCAGCGAGGATGCGGCGGCGTCGAAGGGCTGGGCCTGCGAGGTGTCCTCGATCAGGTCGCCCAGCTCGGCGTCGTCGTCGCCCACCGGGGTGTGGATGGAGACGGTGTCGCGGCCGTGCCGCAGCAGCTCCTGCACCTTCTGGGGCGGGAGGTCGACCGCGCTCGCCACCTCGTCGATCGAGGGCTCGCGACCGAGCTCGATCACGAGCCGCCGCTGCATGCGAGTGATGGAGGAGATCTTCTCCGACGTGTGCACGGGGATGCGGATGATCCGCCCGCTGTCGGCGAGGGCCCGGTTGATTGCCTGCTTGATCCACCACGAGCCGTAGGTCGAGAACTTGAAGCCCGCCTGGTAGTCGAACTTCTCGACCGCGCGCACGAGCCCGATGTTGCCCTCCTGGATGAGGTCGAGGAAGGGTAGACCGCGCTCGAGGTAGCGCTTGGCGATCGACACGACCAGCCGCAGGTTGGCCTGGATGAGCGTGCGCTTCGCCGCCTGTCCGTCACGCGCCAGCCACTGCAGTTCGCGCTTCAGCGTGGCGTCCATCACCGGGTTCTCGGCGAGCTTGCCGTCGGCCAGCACCCCCACCTCGATGCGGCGACCGAGGTCGACCTCTTCCTCGGCGGAAAGCAGTGGTGTGCGCCCGATCTGGCGGAGGTAGTCCTTCACCGGATCCTCCGAGGCGCCTCGGATGTTCGTAAGCCGCGCCGCCGGTTCGCTCTCGTCGATCTCGGCGTCCGGTGCTGTTGTAGTTACCGCTGAGCGTGACATCTTCATCTCCTGTAACTGGTCCGTATCCCGGTACTTCGGAAGGCTATGCCCCGCAGGCACGTCCCCCAAAATGGGGGACCGGGGGGTTGACAACGGCCGAGATTAACGCAATGTAGTTAGCCGAACTAGCATTACGAGGTCTAGATGGTCGAATTCGTGGCGCATCCTGCTGCTTCTAGACTGGTCGCACGGAGGTGCGGATGTCGGGCAGAGGGGTGCGAGTCGTCCGCGGGCTCGCTGCTGCCGCGGTCGCTGTGTTCATGGCCGCGTTCTCGCACGCCGCCGCCGGAGGGGGTGCTCCGGGCGGAGCCGGGCTCATGCTCGCGATCGCCCTCTCGTCGGTCGTCTGCGTCGTGCTCGCCGGCCGTCGGCTCTCCCTGTGGGCCCTTACGACTTCCGTTCTGATCAGCCAGTTCGCCCTGCACCTGTTGTTCGCCGTCGGCGCCGGTTCGGGCGTCACACTCACCGAGAGCGCTCACCACGGGCACGTGACCATGACGGTCACCGGGGCGACGGATGTGCTGTCCACCGCCGCGCATCCGGGCCACGACTCGGGCTGGATGTGGGTGGCGCACGCGTGCGCGGCCGTGCTCACGATCGCGCTCCTGCACCGCGGTGAACGCACCCTCCGCGCGCTGCTCGCACTGTCCGTGCTCGTGCGTGAGCGAGTGGCCGCGCTGTGGGTTCGAGCCCGGCTGGGCCACGCGTTCGCGTTCGCCCGGGCGCTGCCGGCAGCCTGCACGGCGGCGGCGGCGCACCTTCACCGTCACCGTCGGCGGAGTCGGGCCGGCGAAGCGGGCCCGGTCGACCGGCTTCGCGACCTCCTCGTCGTGACGAGCACCCTTCGGCACCGCGGGCCGCCGGCCGCGCTCGCCGCACGTCTCTAGGCTCCACCGATCGACATCGGCGGGGTGTCGATGTGCGCGCGTTCGCACATCCGCCACCCCGATTCACCGAAGGACAATCATGAGACACCGTCTTCTCGCGCGCGCCGCAACCGCCGGCGCCGCTGCAACCCTGCTCGCCTCGGCAGCCGTGCTGGCGAGCGCGCCGCTCGCCGCATCGGCGCACGTGCGCGTCAACCCGGGCCAGGCCGAGCCCGGCAGCTACACCACGCTCACCTTCAAGGTGCCCAACGAGTCGGCCACCGCGAGCACCACGCGGCTCGAGGTCGACCTCCCGGCCGATACGCCGTTCACCAGCGTCTCCTACCAGCCCGTGCCGGGGTGGAGCGCCGAGGTCGTCGTCGGCGACCTCCCGGCCCCCATCACCACCGGCGACGCCACCGTCACCGAAGCGCCGCTCTCGGTGGTGTGGACAGCGGATGCCGGCACGCCGGGCGTCGCGCCCGGCCAGTTCCAGGAGTTCCCGATCTCGGTCGGGCCGGTGCCCGACGTGGCCAAGGTGGTGCTGCCCGCGCATCAGGGCTACTCCGACGGCACGGTCGTGGACTGGGACGAGCCGACCCCGGCGTCGGGCGAGGAGCCCGAACTGCCGGCGCCCACGCTGTACATCACGGAGGCGCCGCCCGTGGAGGAGGACGACGCGGGGGCGACGGCGACCGTGGCGGCGTCGGGCGGTGCATCGGCCGGTGCGGATGCGTCGGGCTCGGCGCCCGCTGATGTCGCCTCGCTGGCACTCGGCTTCGGCGTGGGCGGGCTTGTCCTGGGCGCCCTCGGCCT
>BADC01000329.1 GCA_000333435.1 Corynebacterium-like bacterium B27
AGAGGGCCGACCAGGTGATCCGGCGAACACGCGAGGTTGAGTGATCGCCCCTAGCCTAATTTGCACATGATGACAGTTGCACCAGCTATAGCTGTGAGCAGCGGAGCCGCACCATGCTCGGCGATGAACCCCGCCGACCCCGGATTCACCGACACGGATGCGCCGGCCGCACGCGCGCTCCCGATCAGTTCGGCGAAGGCGCTGCCTGCATCCGCTTCGCCGGCCCCGAAGACCGAGTAGCTCGTGAAGTGCAGGTGCGCACCCGGCCGCAGCAGCTCACGCGGCACGTCCTGTGGAGACGTGAGCGCGTTCGCGCCCCGGGAGGTGAGCATGGTGCGCGTGCGGTCGGGCTGCAGCACGACCACGATCGTGCCGGTGGGCAGCTCGGCGCCCGAGAGGTGCGGGGTGACGCCGTGCTGCGCGAGCAGGGCCGAGTGCGCCGCGACATCCGGCGAGCCCACGTGGCCGAAGAAGTCGACGGCGCAGCCGAGCTCGGCGAACCAGGTCGCCGCGTTCGCCGCCGAGCCGCCGGCGTGACGGGCGATCTCGGCACTCGTGTCGGTGTCGGGGCGGATGTCGCCGAGCGGCGTCACGATGATGTCGTCGATCACGTCGCCGAACACGACGACGCGCGGGATCACCGGTTCAGTCATCCGCGGCGGCGTTGAGCGCGCTCCAGGCCACCGCGATCTCGCCGGCCAGCCGCACGTTGCCCCGAGCGATGTCGAGGTTCACCTCGAGGCTGCGGCCGCCCGAGGCGTCGACGATGTAGCCGAGGAGGAACGGCGTCACGGCCTTGCCCGTCACGCCCGCCTCCGCCGCGGCGGCGAAGGCGGTGGCAAGCACGCGGTCGTGCTCGGCCGGATCCCACTGCAGCTCCTCGGCGATCGGGTTCGCCACCACGATGCCCTGGCCGTGTCCCAGTTCGTCCTGCCCGCGCATCACGCGGGCGATCTCCGCCGCGTCGTCGACCTGCCAGTCGATCGTGTACCCGGATGCCCGGAGCCCTAAGCTCGGGAAGTCGACGGTGCGGTAACCACCACG
>BADC01000328.1 GCA_000333435.1 Corynebacterium-like bacterium B27
CAACAGGCTCCCGTACGCTCTTGCTGCCTATGCCTGGAGCACGAGCGCTAGAACGATCGCCGCACTGACTCGGGGCGTTCGGTCGGGCATGCTGTCCATCAATCACAACGGTCTTGGTTATCCCGAGGTGCCTTTCGGCGGCATCCTTGATTCCGGTTACGGCAACGAAGGCGGACTTGAGGCGATGCGCGAGATGATGTTCACGCGGTTCGTGACCGTCTTGGAGGGCTGAAGATGAAAGCTGCAGTTCTGCGCAGGTTCGAAGACGGACTTAAAATTGAAGACGTTGATGTCCGCGTTCCGAAGGACAGGGAGGTCCTCGTACGGGTCATGGCTACAGGGGTGTGCAGTAGCGATCTTTCGACGATCCGCGGCAAAACAAACTCGGCTCTGCCCCTCATCCCAGGTCATGAAGCCGCCGGTCTCGTAGAGAAAATCGGTTCAGGCGTGTCGAAAGTCCGCGTCGGTGACCGCGTCGTGCTGAGCTGGGCTCCGAACTGTGGGCATTGTTTCTACTGTCAGGAAAGCCACCCCACCCTGTGCGATGTCTACGCAGGCGCGGCCGCTACCGGAGGATTGTGGGATCGTACAAGTCGTCTGGGTCCAGCGGATCATCCGATCAATCATTATTCCTGTGTTTCCTCATTTGCGGAGTGCGTGGTCGTGCCCGAGACGGGCTGCATCCG
>BADC01000327.1 GCA_000333435.1 Corynebacterium-like bacterium B27
CCGAGACGCACTCGGCCCGCCATCCCCCCTTTTGCGGGCTGACGACGCAGGGACAGCTGGGCTAGCGTGATGCTCTGCGTGTCNGGNCCGCCGGTCGACCATGGGCAGGGGACGATGGCGCGGAGCACTCAGCAGGAGCGAGGCTTGTACCTCCTCGGTGGGGCGGGTGTCCTGGCGTTCGTGCTGGCGATGGCGACCATCGTGTCGCTCGTGAGCAGCGGCTCCGGTGGCGGCTCCCTGACGGCCGCGGGCTCCGGCGGGCCGACCGCGGCGGTGCCCGGTTCGACGGCGGCGGCCAGTCCGCCGGCAACCCGTCCACCCTCGCCCCGACCCTCGCAACCGGCACCGACTCCACCCGGCGCGCCCTCGCCCGTCGACCCGGGAGCGCGGGACTCGGCATCCGGTTCGGGGTGGGACGACACCGGCGACGGGCCCGCGGATAGCGGCGACGGGCGGCCAGGCGGCGGTAGCGGCGACACCCCCACCTCCCCGGCCACCCCCACTCCGCCTCCGGTCAGCCCGACGCCGCCTCCGGACGACAGCACCCTCCCGCCCGGCTCCACACCCGGTTGGTCAACGCAGGCCGACTGTCGCGAGCGACTGTCGGGGGGGCGACTACGACTGGTTGGCGGCGGCCTCGCGGCGGGGCAGCTTCCAGCCCGGCCGGGCGTAGTGGCAAGTGTAACCGTTGGGGTAGCGCTCGAGGTAGTCCTGGTGCTCCGGCTCCGCCTCCCAGAAGGCGCCCGCAGGAGCGACCTCGGTGACCACCTTGCCGGGCCAGAGCCCGGAGGCGTCGACGTCGGCGATGGTGTCCTCGGCGACGCGGTGCTGGTCCTCGTTCTCGTAGAAGATCGCCGAGCGGTAGCTCGTTCCGACGTCGTTGCCCTGACGGTTCCTGGTCGACGGGTCGTGGATCTGGAAGAAGAACTCCAGCAGCTCCCGGTAGCTGGTGGTCTCGGGATCGTAGGTGATCTCGATCGCCTCGGCGTGGCTGCCATGGTTGCGGTAGGTGGCGTTCGGGGTGTCGCCTCCGCTGTAGCCCACGCGGGTGTCGAGCACCCCGGGACGCTTGCGGATCAGATCCTGCATGCCCCAGAAACAGCCACCGGCAAGGATTGCCTTCTCGGTCGTGGTCATCGTGCGTTCTCCTTCGTGTCGAACAGGGTGAGGTAGTCGCCGTAGCCCTCGGCCTCGAGGTCGTCGAGCGCCACGAACCGCAGGGCGGCGGAGTTGATGCAGTAGCGGAGGCCGCCGGTCTCACGCGGGCCGTCATCGAACACGTGCCCGAGGTGGCTGTCGCCGTGGGCGGAACGCACCTCGGTTCTGGTCATGCCCCAGCTGCGGTCCTTCTTCTCCACCACGTTGGCGGGATCGATCGGCACCGTGAAGCTCGGCCAGCCCGACCCGCTGTCGTACTTGTCGACGGAGGCGAACAACGGCTCACCCGAGACGACGTCGACATAGATGCCGGCCTTCTTGTTGTCCCAGAACTGGTTGCGGAAAGCGGGCTCGGTCACGTCCTCCTGGGTGACGCGATACTGCTGAGGGGTGAGGCGGGACAACGCCTCGGGGGTCTTGCGGTACTCCTGTGTCACGAGAGATCTCCTTGGTTCGCACCACTGGCTGCGGCGGTCATCAATAAGAACAGCGGTGCTGACGAGAAAGTTCCGGCGGGCCGCTGCGCTCACAGGCAGCCCTCAGCATCCACCCAGTTGCGAGGTGGATTAGCCTGCTGGCATGGGATTCACGCGGGCCGAGCTCGACTCCTACTACGGCACGACGCTGCCCGACGTCATCGGTCCGGGGCTCCGGCTGCTCATCGTCGGCATCAACCCGGGCCTGCACACCGCCGCGGTGCAGGCACCGTTCAGCCGGCGCGGGAACCGGTTCTATCCGGCGCTGTACCGCGCGGGCATCCTCGACCGCCTGATCGATGCGTCGGAGGGTTTCAAGCCGGGCGACCGTCAGCACCTCCTCGACCGCGGCATCGGGCTCACGACCCTGGTGGCAGGCGCGACCGCGCGTGCCGACGAGCTGAGCGACGACCAGTTGGTGGCGGGCGCGGCGGCACTCGTTCCGCGGGTGGCCGAACTGCAGCCGGCCGTCGTCGCGATGCTGGGCGTGACCGCCTACCGGATCGCGTTCCACCGGCCGCGCGCGGTGGTCGGGAAGCAGCCCGAGACGCTGGCCGGCGCCGAGTTGTGGGTGGTGCCGAACCCCAGCGGGCTCAACGCCCACGAATCCGTCGACTCGCTGGCGGCCGCCTACCGTGAGGTGGCGATCGCGGCCGGCATCCCGGTGTACCCGGTGCCGCAGACGACTGCCCCCGAGGGCGGTGGGCGCCCGGCCGGCGGCGCGGAACCGGGCGCCGGCGCCCGGGCGAGCGACTGATCCGGGCGGCGAGTCGACCAGGACCGGCGGGCCGACCAGGGGCGGCGGCACGGGCATCCGTCAGCCCGTGACCGTGATGAGGGTGCGTTGCCAGCCGGTCGAACCGTCGGGCGCGATGGGGGCGCGCTCCTCGATCTGCAGGTTGCCGGCCTTGTCGGTGGCGCGCACCGAGACGTAGTGGGGGCCCGGGGTCGCCGTCCAGTCGAGCACCCATTGCACCCAGGTGTCGGCGTTCACCGCGGTGGAGAGCTTGGCGGGTTGCCATTCCCCGTCGTCGATCGACACCTCCACCTTCTCGATGCCGACTGTCTGCGCCCACGCCACACCGGCGATCTTGGTGGGCCCGGCAGCGAGCTGTTTGTCGATGCGCGGGGTGTCGATGCGCGAGGAGAGCTTGATCGGGGCTTCGGCCGAGTAGCCGCGCGGCGTCCAGTAGGCCTCGTCGGCGTCGAAGGTCGTGACCTTGAGCTCGGTGACCCACTTGGTGGCGGAGACGTAGCCGTAGAGGCCGGGCACGACCATGCGCACCGGGAAGCCGTGCTCGAGCGGCAGCGGCTCGCCGTTCATCGCCACGGCGAAGATGGCGTCGATGCCCTCGTCGGTGAGGGAACCGAGCGGCGTGCTCGCCGTGAAGCCGTCGACGCTCTTGGAGAGCACCATGTCGGCCCCCTGCTGGGGGCCGGCGGCTGCGAGCACGGTGCGCACCGGCACGCCGAGCCACTTCGCCGTGCCGAGCAGTTCGCCACCGACCTCGTTCGAGACGCAGGTGAGCGTGATGGAGTACTCGTCGAGGCCGAGGTCGAGCAGGTCCTGGAACGAGAGTGTCACCTCGTTGTCGACGAGGCCCACGACCGTGAGGCGCCAACTCGACGGGTCGACGGCGGGCACGGTGAGAGCGGTGTCGACCCGATAGAAGTCGGTGTTGGGCGTGTAGAGGGGTGAGATGCCCGGCACGTCGAGCTCCGCACCGTCGGGCACCGGCACGGTCGCGCGGGGGGCCGGCAGCTTCAGGGCGTCACGGATGCCCGCGAGCGACGACGTGGCCGCCGAGACGATGCGCGAGCCCGTCCCGACCACGGCGGCCCCTGCCGCCACGACCGCGGCCAGCACCAGGAATCGCCGCCGGTCGAACCGGGGGTCACGGCCCGGAGCCTCCGCCGGGTCGGCCGGCGCCGACGCCCGGGGCGCAGCGCGCCAGACGCGGAGGCGGCGCACCAGCAGGGTGAGCAGGAACGCGCCCCCGATCGTGCCCAGCACGGTCGGCACCGCGGCGAGCGGTGTCGCACCCGTGCGGGTCACGATCGCGGCGACGGCGAGTGCGCCCGCCAGCCCGAACAGCACCACTCCGAGCGGCCGGCGCACCCACTGCAGCACGCCCGCGAGTGCCGCGGCGACCGCCACCGCGACGCCGATCGACGCGAGCAGGAAGAGCTTGTCGTTCGCCCCGAAGGTCTCGATCGCGAACTCCTTCGCCCACCTCGGCACGATGTCGATGACGAACGATCCGACCGCGAGCACCGGGCTGCCGTCCCGCGCCACGATCAGGGCGACGAGCTCTGCGATCGCGAGCAGCGCTGCCCCGCTCAGCACACCGCTGAGCGCCGCGAGCGCCCAGTCGGCCAGCCGGCCACGGGCGTGCGTGCGGGCACGGGTGCCACGTGCCGTCTCTGTCTTCTCGCGCATCCGCTGCCTCCCGACGTCGACGTGAGTGTCGTCGGGTATTCGGAGCGGTACGCGGATCGGCTTGGCCGCGCTAGCCACCGGTGGGGCGAGAGCGGCCCGGCTCGCCCAGCGCTCAGCGCCCCGGCAGCCCCAGATGCACGCGCAGCGCGGCCGAGACACCGTCGAGCGCGGCCAGCTGTTCCGGCGTGAGCGCGGCCACGAACAGCTCCCGCACGTCGCGCAGGTGCGGCACCGAGCAGCGGCGGAACACCTCGGCGCCCGCCGCCGTCAGCAGCACCTCCGACCCCCGGTTGTCGGCGGCACTGCCTTCCCGCACGATCAACCCGCGCGCCTCCATGCGCCCCAGATGGTGTGAGAGCCGACTGCGCTGCCAGCCGATCGACGACGCCAGCGCCGACGACCGCAGCCGGCGGCCCGTCGCCTCGCTGAGTGCCAGCATGACCTGGTAGTCGGCCGTCGACACCGCCGATTCGCTCTGCATCCGGCTGCCCAGCAAGGAGCGCAAGGACTCCGCCGTCTCGGTGTAGTCGCGCCAGATGCGCAGTTGCTCGCGGGTGGGAAGATTCCGGGCGGTCGCGGAGTTCACACTCATTGCCTCCAGTAGTTGACATGTGAACTATATGGCACGCATCAGCGCAGGAGGCCCGACAGAAGGGCACCCCGTATGAGCACCGGACTCGAGTTCGGCATCGACACCTTCGGCGATCTCCCCCGCCACGACGACGGGCGGCTGATGTCGTACGCCGAGGCCATCCGCGCAACCGTCGACGAGGCGGTGCTCGCCGACCAGGCCGGCGTCGACGTGGTCGCCGTCGGCGAGCACCACCGGCCCGAGTTCGCGATCTCGACGCCGGAGACCGTTCTGGCCGGCATCGCCACGCGCACCGAGCGCATCCGTCTCGCCTCCGGTGTCACGGTGCTCTCCTCCGACGACCCGGTGCGCGTCTTCCAGCGCTTCGCGACCGTCGACGCCCTCTCCGGCGGTCGCGCCGAGGTCATCCTCGGCCGCGGCTCGTTCACCGAGTCGTTCCCGCTGTTCGGCTACGACCTCGCCGACTACGACCTCCTCTTCGACGAGAAGATCGACCTGTTCCACAAACTGCTCGACGAGCAGGCGTCACCTGGGAGGGCACGACGCGGGCCGCGCTGCACGACGCCGACGTCTTCCCCAAGACCGAATCGGGGCGGCTCACCACCTGGGTGGGGGTCGGCGGGTCGCCGCAGTCGGTCATCCGCACCGCGCGCTACGACTTCCGGCTCATGCTCGCCATCATCGGCGGGGCGCCCGACCGCTTCGCCCCCTATGTCGACCTCTACCGGCGCGCGACCGAGCAGCTCGGCACCACCGCCCACCCCGTCGGCATGCACTCGCCGGGCTTCATCGCCGACACGGATGCCGAGGCGAAGCGGCTGTTCTACCCCGGCTACAAGGAGCTCCGCGACCGCATCGGCGCCCTGCGCGGCTGGCCGCCGCTGCGCGCCGAGGAGTTCGACGCGGAGGTGGAGCACGGTTCGCTCTACGTCGGATCGCCCGCGACGGTGGCCCGAAAGATGGCGGCCGCCATCCGCAGCCTCGACGTGGGGCGCTTCGACCTCATCTACTCCTCGGGCGGCAGCCTGGCCGCCAGCGCGCGGATGCACGCCGTGGAGTCGTACGCCACCCGGGTCATCCCGATGGTGCGGGAACTGCTGGCCGAGTCGCCCGTGGGTGCCGCCGGCGCAGCGGCGGTGACCCGATGAGCGGCGCGGGCAGCGGCGCGGGCGCCGGCTCGGGCGGCCCGGTCAGCGCCGACGACGACGGCCGCGGCACCCTCGGCATCTTGGGCGCCGGCAAGGTGGGCACCGTGCTCGCCCGGCTCGCCCTCGCCGCCGGACATCGCGTGCTCATCGCGGGCAGCGGCGATCCGGCCAAGATCGCGCTCACCACCGAGGTCCTGACCCCGGGTGCCCAAGCGGTGTGGGCGGCGGATGCCGCAGCCGCCGACATCGTGCTGCTCGCGCTCCCGCTCGGCAAGCACGGTCGGCTGCCCGTCGATGTGCTGCGCGGCCGGCTGGTGGTGGACACGATGAACCACTGGTGGGAGATCGACGGACCGCGCGAGCGCATCCTCGACCCGGCCGAGACCTCGAGCGGATTCGTGCAGCGCTTCCTCCCCGAGTCGCGCGTCGTGAAGGCCTTCAACCACATGGGCTACCACGACCTCGAGGCCGAAGCCCGGCCGGCCGGAGCGCCCGGCCGCAAGGCGATCGCGATCGCCGGAGACGACGCGGCGGATGTCGCGGCGGTCGCCGCACTCGTCGACGCGCTTGGTTTCGACCCCGTGGTCGCCGGCGCGCTCGAGGAAGGCCGCCGGATGGAACCCGGCACCCCCGTCTTCGGCGCCAATACCGACGCAGCCGAGGACTCTAGAGGTCCCCCGGGACCGAGCT
>BADC01000326.1 GCA_000333435.1 Corynebacterium-like bacterium B27
CGGCCATGGCTGCGCTGGTCCTGAGCTGGACGCTCGGCCTTCTCGCCAAGACCTGGGCGAACGCACAGGAGAGCCGGATGCGGCAGCTGGTCGCGGAGCACAACGTCGCCGTCGAGCAGCAGCGCAATCGCATCGCCCGCGACATGCACGACATCGTGGCGCACTCGCTCGCCGTGGTCATCGCCCAGGCCGACGGTGCGCGCTACGCGATGTCGGCCGACCCCGGGGCCGCCGAATCGGCGCTCGGCACCATCTCCGACACGGCACGGGCGGCGTTGGCCGATGTCCGCGTGCTGCTCGGCGAATTGCGTCACGACGAGCCCACGGCCCCGCAGCCCTCGCTCGGAGACGTGCCGCGGCTGGTCGATCAGCTGCGTGCATCCGGACTCTCGGTCGACTTCGACCAGTCGGGAACACCTCGCTCGCTGCCGCCGGGCAGCCAGCTCGCCGTCTACCGCATCGCGCAGGAGGCCCTGTCGAACGCGTTGCGTCACGGCGCGCCGGGAGGCCTTGCCCGGGTGCGCCTGCATTGGCAGCCGACCGCCCTCGAGCTGACGGTGACGAGCAAACGTGCCGCCGGATCGGCTGGCGCACTGCGCGCCGGTCACGGAGTCCACGGAATGCGGGAGCGGGCCGCCCTCGCCGGCGGCGAGCTGACCATTGTCGACGGCGAGGACGAGTTCGTCGTGCGAGCGACGATCCCGGTACCGGAGAGCGCGGCCGTTGGCGCTGCCCCTGACCGCAGCGGCCGTGTCGACGGCACCGGCGCCCGCGGTGTCAGCGGCACCACCCGCGCAGACGGCGGAGACGGATGAGCGCCATCAGAGTCGTTCTCATCGACGATCAGCCGCTGTTCCGCGCCGGCATCAGGCAGGTGGTCTCCTCCCAGCCCGATCTGGAGTTCGTCGGCGAAGCCGGTGACGGTGCCGGAGGCGTGGCGCTGGTGGAGCAGACCCGGCCGGATGTGGTGCTGATGGACATCCGGATGCCGGTGATGGACGGCATCGAGGCGACCCGCCGTCTGCTCGCACCCGGGGGCTCGGTGACCGCGCGCGTCGTCGTGCTCACCACCTTCGACCTCGACACCGCCGCGGTGCGTGCCATCGCGGCCGGTGCGAGCGGTTCCTGCTCAAGGATGCTCACCCCGAGTTCCTGCTGTCGTCGATCCGCACGGTGCACGCCGGCAGCGCGGTCATCGCACCGGCGGCCACGCGCGATCTGTTCGAGCACTTCGCAGCGGCGAGCACGAGCGCACGACCATCGCCCGGGCGGGGCGGAATGGGCGCCCCCGCGTCCGGTCTCGGCCCCGCGATGCCGCCGGTGCAGGCGTACGAGCGACTCACGTCGCGCGAACGCGAGATCTTCGCGCTCGTGGCCGACGGACTGTCCAACGCCGAGATCGCGAGCGCCGAGTTCCTCAGCGAGGCGACGGTGAAGACGCATGTGAGCCGCATCCTCACCAAGTTGCAGCTGCGCGATCGCGTGCAACTGGTCCTCTTCGCAGTGACTCACGGACTGGGCCGGCCGACGGCCCGCTGAACGTCATCCTCCGGATGTACACGAGTCGTTCCGCGGGCTGACGCCGCCGGACGCTCCGATCCGTAGCGTCGACGACATGCAGATCAGCCCAGGAGACATCGGCCTCGTCGCGAGAGTCGCCCAGCTCACCAAGTCCTACGGCACCGGCAGCGCCGCGGTCACCGCTCTCGACGATGTGTCGATCGGCATCCGACGCGCGCAGTTCACCGCGATCATGGGCCCGAGCGGCTCCGGCAAGTCCACCCTCATGCACATCATGGCGGGCCTCGACAACGCGAGCTCGGGCCGGGTGTGGATCGGCGACACGGAGATCACCTCGCTTCGCGACACCCAATTGACCACGTTGCGCCGACGACGCGTCGGCTTCGTCTTCCAGTCGTTCAACCTCGTGCCGACCCTCGATGTGCTGGGCAACATCCTGCTCCCGTTCGAGCTCGACGGCCGTCCGCCGTCGGCCGAGGAGCACCGCTGGATCGATCAACTCATCGACACGCTGGGGCTCCGCGACCGCATCCGGCATCGCCCGCACGAACTCTCCGGCGGCCAGCAGCAGCGCGTCGCCATCGTGCGCGCCCTGGGCGCACGGCCCGACCTCGTGTTCGCCGACGAGCCCACCGGCAACCTCGACTCCCGCACCGGCCGAGAGGTGCTGGCGCTGCTCGCCTCGGCGGCGAGCGACTACGGGCAGAGCATCGCCATGGTCACCCACGACCCGGTGGCCGCGAGCTTCGCGGAGCGCATCGTCTTCCTCGCCGATGGCCACATCGTCGAAGACCGCGGCCGGTCGACGGCGTCCGAGATCAGCCAGTACATGCTGGGCATGGAAGGTGTGGCATGAGGCCGCGGATGCGCGACCACGCGCCGAGCGTGCTGGTCGCCACCTTGAGCGCCGCATTCGGGGTCGCCCTGTTACAGGTCACCGGCGCGCTCGCCACCATGATGACCTCAGACCCGGGCCTGTCCACGAGCGGGACCGCAGCGGTCCTGCTCGCTCTCACCGGCGGGGTCTTCATCGTCATCGCGGTGTACGTCGGTGCCGTCGTCACCGCGAACACCTTCGCCACGATCGTCTCCGGGCGCACGAAGACCATCGCGTTACTGCGCCTGATCGGTGCGACTGCGGCGAGTCAGCGCCGGGCCATTGCGCGGGAGGGACTGCTGGTGGGTCTGGCCGGAGCAGCGCTCGGTCTCCTGACCGGCACCGCGGCGGCGTTCACCCTCATCTCGGTGGCGGTGGCCGCCGGCGCCGCCCCTCCCGTCGAATACGACTACCTGACGCCGGTGATCGGTCTCCCTCTGGTGGCGGTGGTGCTGACCACGTGGCTGGCCTCGTGGATCGGCTCGCGACGCGTTCTCGACGTCTCTCCGATGGCGGCGACCGGAGGCGCACACGAGGTGCGGCACGACGCCGCGCTCCGCCGGCGGGGCCGCAACATCACGGCGATCGTGCTCATCGTGCTGGGTTTCGGGCTGCTGGCGCTCGGCATCCTCATC
>BADC01000325.1 GCA_000333435.1 Corynebacterium-like bacterium B27
ATTCGGCCTCGGCGTCTCCGTGGTGACGGATGCGCTGCGGCGCCTCGCGGCCGACCGCCGTGTGATCGAGGGCGAGTTCCGGCCGAGCGGCCTCACCGCCGACCTCGAGCGCGTGGGCCTGGCCGGCGGCACCGAATGGTGTGACGCGGAGGTTCTTCGCCGGTTGCGCAGCCGCTCGCTCGCGGCGCTCCGGCACGAGGTCGAACCCGTGCCCACCACCACTCTCGCGCGCTTCCTGCCCGCCTGGCAGCACGTCGGCGGGTCGTTGCGCGGTGTCGACGGCGTGCTGACGGTGATCGAACAGCTCGCCGGTGTCCCGGTGCCGGCCTCGGCGTGGGAGAACCTCGTGCTGCCGGCGCGCGTGCGCGACTACAGTCCCGCCATGCTCGACGAACTGACCGCCGCGGGCGAGGTGGTCTGGTCGGGTCGCGGTACGCTGCCCGGCAGCGACGGCTGGATCGCCTTCCACACCCTCGACACCCTGCCGATGTCGTCGACCGCGCCGGAGGAGATCGACGAGACGCCCGTGCACCGCGCACTGCTCGGCGCCCTCTCGCGCGGCGGTGCATACTTCTTCCGGTCGCTGGCCGACGAGGTGGCCCGGCTTGTGCTGGAGGAGGCGGGGGATCCGGCGAGCGCAGAGCTGGTGGCGGGCATCCAGAGCGGCCCGGTCACCGTCGACGACGCCACGATCGTGAGCGCCATCTGGGACTTGGTGTGGGCCGGAGCCGTGACGAACGACACGGTCGCGCCGCTGCGCACCCTCACCGGCTCGGGCAAGTCGGCGCACAGCACCAAGCGACCGGCCCCACGCACCCGGATGTACCGCGGCCGCAGCCTCGCCCGCGCGACCATGCAGACCCGGGTCGGTCCGCCGACCGCCGGCGGCCGCTGGTCGCTGCTGCCCGCGCCGAGCGACGACCCGACCCTGCGGGCGCACGCGACCGCAGAATTGCTGCTCGATCGCTACGGCATCGTCACGCGTGGATCGGTCGTGAACGAGCGCATCCCGGGCGGCTTCGCACTCGCCTACCGGGTGCTCAGCCAGTTCGAGGAGAGCGGGCGGTGCCGGCGCGGCTACTTCGTCGAGACGCTCGGCGCCGCCCAGTTCGCCACGGGGGGCACGGTCGACCGGCTGCGCGGCTTCGCTCCGGATGCGCCAGGCCGCGACAGCGGGCGCGATCAGCCACCCGAGGCACTCACCCTGGCCGCCACCGATCCGGCGAACCCCTACGGCGCAGCCCTCCCCTGGCCGACGGTGGAGGGCCACAAGCCCGGCCGCAAGGCGGGCGCCCTCGTGTCAGTCGTCGACGGTGAGCTCGTGCTCTACCTCGAGCGCGGCGGCAAGACGGCGCTCGCCTTCAGCGACGACCCGGCGGTGCTCGAACTCGCCGCGCGGTCGGTGGCTCTGGCCGTCACCTCGGGCCGGGTCGACCGGATCGCCGTGGAGCGGGTGAACGGCGACTTCGTGCTGGGCACGCCCGTCGGCGGCGCACTGGAGATCGCCGGGTTCACCGGAACGCCACGTGGGTTGAGGCTCCGTGCCTGAGGGCGACACCGTCTACCGCACCGCCAAGCATCTCCACGAGGCGCTAGCCGGACGGCCGCTGACCGTGAGCGATTTCCGGGTGCCGAAGTTCGCATCCGTCGATCTCGTCGGCGAGATCGTCGAGGGGGTGGTGGCTCGCGGCAAGCATCTGCTCACCCGAGTGGGCGACCACAGCATCCACACGCACCTCAAGATGGAGGGGACGTGGCACATCTACCGCCACGGCACGCGGTGGCGCCGGCCCGCCTACCAGGCGCGCATCGTGCTCGAGAACGCCGACTGGGTGACGGTGGGCTTCGAATTGGGCGTGGTCGAACTGGTCGAACGCGATCGCGAAGACGAGGTGGTGGGGCATCTCGGGCCGGACCTGCTCGGTCCGGACTGGGACCCTGACGAGGCGGTGCGCCGCCTGGCGGCCGACGGGTCGCGCGAGATCGACGTGGCCCTGCTCGACCAGCGCAATCTCGCGGGCCTCGGCAACGTCTACGCCAACGAGCTGTGCTTCCTGCGGGGGATGCTGCCGCAGCGGCCGGTGGGCGAGGTGCGTGATCTGCCGGGGGTCGTGACGCTGGCGCACCGTCTGATCACGACCAACCGGGACCGGGTCGAGCGCACGACCACGGGCGACCTGCGACCGGGCCGGCAGACCTGGGTGTACGGGCGCGACGGCCGACCGTGCCTGCGGTGCGGAACGCGCATCCGCCGCGGGTCGATGGGCGCATCCGAACTCACGCAACGGGTGACCTACTGGTGCCCGGTGTGCCAGAGCTAGGGTCGCCCGCCGACCCGTGACCGCTGGCTGCTCGACTACGCTGAGTTCGGTGAACGCATCCGCAGACCTGATTCTCGACGACGACGCCGTGGTGTGGTCGGTGCCTCGTGCCGAGCTGTCGGAGCGGCTCGCCGGCGAGCCGCTCGTCATCGTGATGCACGGGCGCGGCTCGCATGAGAACGACCTCGCCGCACTGTTCCCGCTGCTGCCGGAGGGCGTCGTCTACGCGTCGCTTCGGGCGCCGCTGTCGGGTGCCCCGTTCGGGATGGGCGGGTGGACGTGGTTTCCGCCCGGTGAGCCGGCGAACCCCGCGCTCGACACGATCGACGCCGCCGGGCGGGCGGTTCTGGGATGGCTCGACCGTGTCGAGTCGGCCTTCGGTGCCCCGCCCGCCACGGCGGTGCTCGGGTTCTCGCAGGGTGGAGCGATGTCCATCCACCTGATGCGGCTGGCACCGTATCGTTTCGCCGCCGCAGTGAATCTGTCGGGCTTCGCGGTGCGCGGGCCGGTCGCGGGCGACGAAGCACTCACCGCGCGGCGTCCGCCGCTGTTCTGGGGGCGGGACGAGGCCGACCCGGTGATCGCGGCGGCGGGGATCTCGTGCACCACCGAGGTCGTGCCGGAGTTGTTCACCGTCACCGCGCGCCTGTACCCGGGCGTCGGGCACGGCATCTCGCCCGAGGAGCTCGCCGACGTGTCGGCGTTCCTGCGGGCGGCGTTGCCGGTCGATCCGGCCGACCAGGTGCCGGCGAGCTGACGGCGGGCGAGCGGATGGCGAAGAAGGCGCGCGCCGGAGCGTCGGGAGCGGCCGGTGGTTCAGGGGTTCCGACCACCGCCGCCACGGTGGCACTGCGCGCTGCGGGCATCCCGTTCGCCGGGCACGTCTACGTGCACGACGCGGCCGCGACCGACTTCGGCGCGGAGGCCGCGCGCGAGCTGGGGGTCGAACCGGAGCGGGTCTTCAAGACGTTGATGGTCGACACGGATGCGGGGCTCGGCATCGGCATCCTCTCGGTGCGCGATCAGCTCGACGTGAAGGCGCTGGCGGTGGAGCTCGGCGCGAAGCGGGGCGCACTGGCCGAGAAGGCCGTGGCGGAACGCAAGAGCGGGTACGTGGTGGGCGGCATCAGCCCGGTCGGGCAGAAGACGGCACTGCCGACGGTGCTCGACGACTCGGCGTTGGCGTTCGCGAGCATCTTCGTCTCGGGCGGTCGGCGCGGCTTCGACATCGAGCTCGCGCCGGCCGATCTGCTGCGAGCGGTGGCGGGGCGGGTCGCGCTCATACGGCGCGGGTGAGAGGTGGGTCGAAGCCGCGCAGGAACGGTTCACGCGCGTCAGGCGGGCCCGCCTGGGTCGGCGCCGTCGACCACGAGACGGGTCCATCGACGGAGGAAGAGTGCGCCCGCGGAGTCGTCGACCACGCTCTCGGGAGCGGTGAGCACCGGGTAGTCCGTCGTCGGCACGCCGTCGCGAGGACGCACGTCGACGTGCACGACCTCATGGCCCCGGCCGTGCAGCCAGTGCGCCATGGCGTAGTCGCTTCGGGAGTCGCCCATGGTGCGCCAGACGCTCGGCACCGGGCCGGTCGCAGCGATGAGGTCGAGCGCACGCTCCGCCCCCAGGTCCTTCCCGACCCGAACCGACTCGACGTCGCTCGCGATGATCGACGGGTCGATGCGATAGAGCACGCGGCCGGCGCTGTCGGGATGCTGACCGTTTTTCCACACCACGCCCACGTCGAGAGTTCTGCACAGATCGAGCACCGCGCGGTCGAACACGGGCTGTTCCGCGAGATAGTCGTCGGAATCGACGTCGGTGCGTTGCTCGACCGAGATCATGGTGCGCTTCGTGCGGTCGACGAACATCGTCTCGGCGAAGCGCGTCGCCACCAGACCGTCGACCTCGACGGCCAAGCGCGCGGGAGGAACGAGGGAGTCATCGATGGACAGATCACCGACGCCGGTGGGGGTGATGCGAAACCACACAGCCCCCTTCTCGCACACGCCGAAGACACGGGCCGATTCGTCGAGCCCGCCGTCGATCAGCGGAGCGACGACTTCGTTCTTCAGGAAGGCGTCCGAGCGCCCCGTGTTGAACGCCACCGGCACACCGGCGTTGGCGAGGGCCACGAGGTCGGTCGCGATCGCCGGGATGGCGATGCCCCGGGCCACGGGGCTCGCGATGGGTCCGTCGACGTCGAGAAGGAGTCCGAGATCGAAGGCCGGTGCGGTCACCCGCCCATTATCCTCGGCTCCGCCCCCGCGCGCGGTCGGCCACCCGAATCCCTGGCCGAGCGCGTCAGGCCGCTCCAGCGGGTGCCGAACGCCCGAACGCCGTGTGCACGCCGGGCGAGAAGAGCACCGAATCGGGGGCACGGTCAGCGAGCTCGGGGAATCCGGCGGCGGCGAGCAGCTCGTCGTCGAGAAAAAGCAGTTCGGCATCGACGAGCTGCCAGGGTTCGTGCTCGTTCGGGATGAACCGGGTGCGAGCCGCGCCGTCCCCCCGGGCGACGTGCAGTCCCCACCGCGCCGTGAGGAACACGGCGAGCTCGTCGTTCGAACGGTCGTCGTGGCCGGGGCGCGCATCCACCCGGCTGTGCGGGCCGGGGCCGCCGCCGAACCCGTTTCGACCACGGCGCTCCGAGCGGTAGCTGATGGTGCCGTCGGCCGCGGTGGTGATGCTCATCCGCGCCCAGCGATACGGCAGGCCGAAGAGCAGATGCGCAGCCGTGACGGCCGCCAGCCGGGCCGACTCGAGCGACACGAAGACCACGCCGCGACGACCGGTGTCGTCGATCGAGTACAGCCGCACGTTGATCTCGGGGAAGGTGCCGATGTAGGGAACGGGCCCGAGTCGCCGAGCACCCGGCGTGGTGGCGTTCGCCAGCCGGAACGGGATGAGGCCCACCCAGGCGGAGCCGTCGAAGACGTCCGGCCGGGTACCGGGCGGGAGGTGCGGAGCGACCAGCTCCGGAGGCACCCGCCAGTGCACGAAGGTGAGCGACTGCCAATCCTGCTCGTGCAGGGCACCACCGGCGAGCGCGGGTGCGACTCGGCTCGGGCCGTCGACAGGCATCGACGGGGTCAGTCGTCGGCCTCGATACCGATCACCGCAACGGGGATGCCGGGGGCGAGGAGGATGTCGGCACGCTTGTACCGCCCCTCGCCCACGTTCACCTCGAGCCAGGTCGGGACGGCCGATTCGACGGCGGCGCGGATCTCCTCCTTCAGCACGTCGACATCGCGACCGGAGACCGAGTATTGCTTCCCGTCATACAGGATGTTGATGCGCTTCATGCCGTTTCGCCCTTCTTCGACCCAGGGTACGCGAACTGGCGGGTCCGCGTACCCGCCCGCGACCCGAATTGGCCGTACGCTCGGTGTGATGACGATCGCGACCCCCTATGAAGACCTCCTGCGCGAGACCCTCCGGGCAGGAACACCGAAGGGCGACCGGACGGGAACCGGTACGCGAAGCGTGTTCGGGCGCCAACTCCGGTTCGACCTGGCCGAGGGGTTCCCGCTCATCACCACCAAGCGCGTGCATTTCAAGTCGGTGGCCTATGAGCTGCTCTGGTTTCTGCGCGGCGAGAGCAACGTGCGCTGGCTGCAGGAGCGCGGGGTCACGATCTGGGACGAGTGGGCCGACTCGGCCGGCGAGCTCGGACCGGTCTACGGGGTGCAGTGGCGCTCGTGGCCGACTCCGACCGGCGAGCACATCGACCAGATCGCGCAGGTCGTCGAGACCATCCGCACCGACCCCGATTCGCGGCGCATGATCGTGTCGGCCTGGAACGTCGCCGAGATCCCGCAGATGGCGCTCGCACCCTGCCACGCACTGTTCCAGTTCTACGTGGCCGACGGGAAGCTGTCGTGCCAGCTCTACCAGCGCAGTGCCGACCTGTTCCTCGGCGTGCCGTTCAACATCGCCAGCTATGCGCTGCTGACGCACCTGATCGCGGCCCAGACCGGACTCGGTGTGGGCGAGTTCGTCTGGACGGGCGGCGACTGCCACATCTACGACAACCACGTCGAGCAGGTGCAGCTGCAACTCCAGCGAAGCCCGTACCCGGCGCCGACCCTGCGTATCGTGAACCAGCGCACGAGCGTGTTCGACTACGAGTACGACGACCTGGAGGTGGTGGGCTATGAGCACCATCCCGCCATCCGGGCCGCGGTCGCGGTATGAGCGTCGCACTCATCTGGGCTGAAGCGCGGGGTGGGGTGATCGGGCGGGACGGCGGAATCCCCTGGCATCTCCCCGAAGACCTCGCGCGTTTCCGCCGGCTCACCGAGGGCAGCACCGTGGTGATGGGGCGCCGGACGTGGGAGTCGTTGCCTGAACGGTTCCGTCCCTTGCCCGATCGCCGCAACGTGGTCGTGACCCGGCAGGCGGGGTGGGCGGCGCCCGGCGCGGTGGTGCACCACTCGGTCGCCGAGGCGCTGGCAGAGGCCGGCGGGGCCACCGGCACCGTGTGGGTGATGGGTGGCGGGGACATCTACCGGCAGGCGCTTCCGTTCGCGCACCAGGTGGAGATCACGCGCGTCGATCTCGAGGTCGACGGCGACACCACCGCACCAGCGATGGGTGGCGAGTGGATGACCGAGCTCGATCCGCCATCCGGCTGGTTCGAGTCCCGCACCGGCCTGCGCTATCGCTTCGAGTCGCTGACCCGCGAGGCACGGCCGGTTCAGTCGTAGACGTGAGCGACCGTCCAGTGCTGACCACCGTGATGGCGCACCAGGTCGAAGACGTGACTGAGTCCGTTCTCATCGGTGGCTTGGAATCGCCAGGCCACGAAGTCGGGTGCATGGGTGGACCAGTACAGTCCCTCCGGCTCGGTGGGCCGGTCGCTGACCGTCCACCGACGGCCGCGCCACAGCATCCGCACCGGCACGAGGCCGTCGTCGAGCCACAGGGTCGCGAACTCGGTCAGGTCGATGGTCGTCATTCTCGCCTCCGGAAGATCGAATATATGTTCGAATGAGTTCACTATCCCGCACCGACGGGCGACACGCCAAGCGGGGGTGATGACGCTGCCGGAGTTCACGTACATCGCAAGGATGATCTCTGGCCGATCGGCCCGAACCGCTCGAATCGCAGCGAGCCGGCGTCTACCGTTGAGGCATGTTCCGCCGCCTGAAGCCCTACCAGCTCGGCTTCGATGTCGGTCTCGCCGTTCTCTGCGTCGGTCTGCGCGTTCCGCTCGGGGCGCCCGAGCCCGCCCTGACGGTCGTGGTGGTGGGTATGGGCCTCGCCTTCGCGTTACGGCGACTGAGCCCGCCCCTCGCCCTGGCGACCGCGTGGGTGTTCGCCGTCGCGCAATTGTCGTTCGCGCTGCAGCCCGACGTGGCCAATCTCGCCCTCCTACCCGTGCTGTACGCCACCGCCCGCTACGGCGGGCGACTCGTCAAATGGGCCGGACTCATCTCCGCGGCGCTCGGTGCCGTGCTGGCGTCGCTCTACCTCACCGTCGGGGTCTACTACGG
>BADC01000324.1 GCA_000333435.1 Corynebacterium-like bacterium B27
AATCATAATGGGGAAGGCCATCCAGCCTCGCGTCGCGAACGCCAGCAAGACGTAGCCCAGCGCGTCGGCCGCCATGCCGGCGATAATGGCCTGCTTCTCGCCGAAACGTTTGGTGGCGGGACCAGTGACGAAGGCTTGAGCGAGGGCGTGCAAGATTCGCCTCACCACCGGCGGCCGCGACGACCTGGCCGCCGTCTGGCGTGGGGCGTTCCTTGCCGCGGGTTCGCTCACCGACCCCGGCCGCTCCGCTGCGCTGGAGGTGACCTGCCCCGGCAACGAGGCGGCCATGGCGCTGGTGGGCGCGGCGTCGCGGCTCGGCGTCTCCACGAAGGCCCGTGAGGTGCGCGGGGTGCACCGGGTGGTTATCCGGGACGGCGAGGCGATCGCGGCGATGCTCGGCATCATGGGTGCCGCGAAGACGGTCACCACCTGGGAGGAGATGCGCCAGCGCCGCGAGGTGCGGGCAACCGCGAACCGGCTGGTGAACTTCGACGACGCGAACCTCCGCCGCTCGGCCCAGGCCGCCGTCGCAGCGTGCGCGCGGGTGGAGCGGGCGATGGAGATCCTCGGCGACGACATCCCGGACCACCTGAAGTACGCCGGCGAACTCCGCCTCGCGCACCGCGACTCGAGCCTCGACGAGCTCGGTCATCATGCCGACCCGCCGATGACGAAGGATGCGATCGCCGGCCGCATCCGCCGTCTCCTCGCGATGGCCGACAAGCAGGCATCCGACCTCGGCATCCCCGGCACCGAGGCCAACCTCCCACCCGACCTCGACGACTGACGCGACGGGGTGGCGAGTCGGCGGAACGCAATAGACTGAAGAGGTCACTCACAGCCGCCGCGTTCTGGTCGGCGGCCTCTATCACGAGGAGATCATCACAATGGCTGAGTACACTCTGCCGGAACTTCCGTACGACTACGCCGCGCTCGAGCCGCACATCAGCGGCAAGATCATGCAGCTGCACCACGACAAGCACCACGCCACCTACGTGGCCGGTGCGAACACCGCCCTCGCGGGGCTGAAGGAAGCCAGCGAGTCGGGCAACCTCGCCACCGTGAACAAGCTCGAGAAAGACCTCGCCTTCAACCTCGGTGGTCACGTGAACCACTCGATCTTCTGGACGAACCTGACGCCCGGCACCCGCAGCGCGCTGCTTCCCGACATCGCTTCCAGGCCGGCGGCGCCGAACACGCCGCCGATCTCGTGACCACCATCGTCGCGGAGTCGCGGGGTTCGACCGACAGGCTCGCCGCCGAGCCGGAGAAGA
>BADC01000323.1 GCA_000333435.1 Corynebacterium-like bacterium B27
CCAGGTGCAGTTTGGGGACCGGGCTGCCCGCGTTCTCGAGGCCCCACCAGCCGGCGGGCCCGACGCGGAAGCCGGTCAGCACCTCGTCGACGATGAGCAGGGCGCCGTGCGCGTGCGCGATGTCGGCGAGCGCGGCGTTGAAACCCGGGGCGGGCGGGATCACGCCCATGTTGGCGGGCGCGGCCTCCACGATGATCGCGGCGATGTCTCGGCCTCGCTCGGCGAACACGGCGCGCACGGCGTCGAGGTCGTTGTAGGGCAGTACGACCGTGAGAGCGGCGACCTCGGCCGGCACGCCCGCGGAGGCGGGAAGGGCGAGCGTGGCGAGCCCGGAGCCCGCCTCGGCCAGCAGCGAGTCGGAGTGCCCGTGGTAGTGGCCGGCGAACTTGATCAGCACGTCGCGCCCGGTGACACCGCGCGCGAGCCGGATGGCGGTCATCGTCGCCTCGGTGCCGGTGGAGACCAGGCGGAGCTTCTCGATCGGATGCACGCCGCCGGCCTCCACCCGCGCCCGCACCAGCTCGGCCAGATCGGTCTCGGCGGGAGTGGTGGCGCCGAAGGAGAGACCGCGCGTGGCGGCATCCTGAACCGCTGCGACGACCTCCGGATGCGCGTGCCCGAGGATGGCCGGCCCCCACGAACTCACCAGGTCGACGTATTCCGTGCCCTCGGAGTCGGTGACGTACGGCCCCTGCGCCGACACGAGGAAGCGCGGGGTGCCGCCCACCGAGCGGAAGGCCCGCACGGGCGAGTTGACGCCACCCGGGATGGAGCGCTGGGCGCGGGCGAACTGCTCGGCGTTGCCGGCGTGGCTCAACACCGCGGTGGTGGGTTCGGTCTCGTCACGCTCGGTCACGTCACAGCCCCTTCAGCGTGCGGGCGACCTCGACCGCCCAGTAGGTGAGCACCACGTCGGCACCGGCTCGGCGGATGCTCGTGAGCGTCTCGAGAATGGCCCGCTCCCGGTCGATCCAGCCGTTCGCGGCTGCCGCCTCGACCATCGCGTACTCGCCCGACACCTGGTAGGCCCAGACCGGGACGGGCACGGCGGCAGCCACATCGGCGACGAGGTCGAGGTAGCTCATGGCGGGCTTCACCATCACCACGTCGGCCCCCTCCTGCACGTCGAGGAGGGCTTCGCGCAGGCCTTCGCGCCGGTTGGCGGGGTCCAGCTGATAGGTCTTGCGGTCACCGCGCAGCGTCGATCCGACTGCCTCCCGGAACGGACCGTAGAAGGCGGATGCGTACTTGGCGGCGTAGGCGAGCAGGACCACGTCGTCGAAACCATCGGTGTCGAGGGCGGCACGCACGTCCACGACCTGGCCGTCCATCATGCCGGAGAGGCAGAGCAGCTGCGAGCCGGCGCGGGCCTGCTCGAGCGCCATGTCGCGGTAGCGCTCGAGAGTGGCGTCGTTGTCGACCGAACCGTCGGGGGCGAGCACGCCGCAGTGCCCGTGGTCGGTGAACTCGTCGAGGCAGAGGTCGGTCTGCACCACCAGCGCGTCGCCCGCCTCGGCCACGGCGACGCGTGTGGCGGCGTTCAGCACGCCGTCGGGGTCGGTGGCGCCGCTGCCCTGCGCATCCTTCGCCGAGTCGGCGGGCACGCCGAAGAGCATCACCCCGCCGAGCCCCACCTCGGCGGCCTCGGCCACCGCGGCGCGCAGGGAGTCGAAGGTGTGCTGCACCACGCCCGGCATCGACTGCAGGGGCGCGGGCTCGACGATGTCGTCGCGCACGAACAGCGGCAGCACGAGCTGCGCGGGGTCGATGCGGGTCTCGGCGACGAGCCGCCGCATGGCCGGGGTGGAGCGGAGACGGCGCGGGCGCACCTCGGGGAAGGAGCCGGAGTTCATGGCTTCCAGCTTAGAACTCGCCGCCTGTGCGCCGGCCGGGCCCCTGTTGCGGCGAACACCAGCAGGATGGCTACAGCACCTTCGTGGTCATCACCACGCGCACGGTGTCATTGCCTCTGGTCAGTCGACGGTGAGCACGATCTTCTCGCGCGTCTCGCCCGACTCGAGCAGGCGGTGTGCCTCGGCTGCCTCGCGGAGGGGGAGGTTGCGGCGTTCTTTGAGCCGCAAAGCGCCCCCGGCCAGCAACGGGACGGTGATCGCCAGCGCGTCGGGCGCCCGATCGGGACTCGGGGCGGACATGAACGCCCCCGACAAGGCCACTTCGGGGCCGCCGGTGAGTGTGATCACCCGTGCCGCATCTCCCGTTGCGGCGACCGCGTCGACCAATCCTCCGTGGCCAGCCGCGTCGATGACGGCGTCGACCGCGGTGTCGATCCGGTCATAGAGCCGAGCTCCGTGGGCGACGAACTCGACGCCCAATTCGCCGACCAGCGCGGCATCCCGGTCGCTCGCCACCCCGATCACGCGGGTGCCCTGGGCGTGCGCGAGCTGCACGATGATCGAGCCCACCGACCCCGCTGCACCGAGCACGACAAGAGTCTGAGCGGCACCGACCCCACTCTGGCGCAGTGTTCCGACGGCAGCCTCGGCAGCGGCGGGCAGCGCGGCCGCAGCGTCCCACGTCACCTCGGCGGGCTTGGGGTACCAGGCCGTCGCGGTGACGAGCTCGCCGTACCCGCCCTGGGCGAGCAGCAGAGCGACGACCTCGTCGCCGACCCGGGCATCCGCACCCGCGCCGACCGCTTCGATCACCCCCGCCGCCTCGAAGCCGAGCACGTCGCCCGCCCGCTGGGGGAACACCGCCGTGAG
>BADC01000322.1 GCA_000333435.1 Corynebacterium-like bacterium B27
CGCACGACACCGCGAAGGCGTCCCGGGCCGACAGAGGGGTCGTCGTCCACGGGCAGCCACCCTTGAGGTTCATCCTGCGCGCGGTCACGCTGACGGGAGCGAACTCGGTCGAGGCGCCGCTGCCTCTTCGCGAACGGGCCTGGGCCGATCTCGCCGCCGAACTCGACCTCGAGGCGCTCGACCGCCTCACCACCACGATCGGGCTCAGCGACACGCTCGAGTGGGCCGATCGCATCCTCGCGGGCCAGGTGCGCGGCCGCACCGTCGTCGACCTCTACCGCTGACGACCTCGCGGGCGCCCACGGGTCGCGAGGGGTCAGTCGATGATCTCGGTGCCCTCGAGGGGCGGCAGACGGAGGGCGCGCAGCAGCTCGATCGAGTGCGCCGTGGTGACGATGATGCGCGAGAACTCCTGCCCCTCGAGGTCGATCACGACCGAGGTGCGGGTGCCCTTCACCAGCAGGAAGTCTTTGCCGTCGTGGAACTTCCAGGTGCCGACGGCAAGGGTGAGCGGGATGGCCGCGCCCGGTGCCCGGATACCGCGCACCCACACCCACGGGTCGTCGGTCAACGCGGCCGAACGGATGCTCTCGAGCGGCACCACGATGTCGGTGCGGCGGAACGACAGCAGCTTCTCGGCGCGGGTCAGACGGATCTCGAGACGATCGGTGTGGACGAAGAGGACGGCCATGGATCTAGTCTGCCGTGGTCCGGCTGAAGAACAGCAGCATTTCGGCGCGGACGATATATAACGATTCGGGAATCAACGCCGGGACCAGCTGATCCTGATCAGACGCCGGGCCGCGCGGCCGCCGCAGCGGCAGCGGCAGCCGGCAGCGCCGCCAGGACACGGTCGATCGCCGCGTCGTCGTGCGCGGCCGACACGAACCACGCCTCGTACACCGAGGGCGGCCACGACACCCCCGCGTCGAGCATG
>BADC01000321.1 GCA_000333435.1 Corynebacterium-like bacterium B27
GGCTGGGGCGGCGGGAGGGGTTTCGGGGGCGTCGAGCACGGGGAAGGCCGCCACCTGGATCTGCACCGGCCGCGAACCCGGAACGGGGTCGGCGACCTGCGAGCGGTAACGGTTGAAGAACTCGTCGGTCACCCGCTCGAGCTCCCGCGTGAGTTCGGCGAGTTGCGCGCTCGTCACGCGCGTGTTGGATGTGTTCATGCCCGACGCCCTCAGCCATTCGGGCGACAGCTCGTGGTCACCACGACGCACGAAGTCACCGAGGAGCGCCTCGCGGCTGCGATACCACTCGTTCATCACGACGGCGTTGGCAGACCGGGCAGCTGCCGTGGGCGGCAGGTCGTCGACGGCGAGCGAGATACCGCCCGGCACCCGCTCCCACCAGCGCTCGCGAGCGGTGCCGCGGCCCTCGACCTCGCGGATGAAGTCGTGCTGCGCCAGCTGCCGCAAGTGATAGCTCGTGGCGCCCGACGACTCGCCGAGCCGCTCGGCCAGCCCGCTGGCGGTCTGTGGCCCATAGGTCGACAGCACGTCGAGCAACCGCACCCGCAGCGGATGCGCGAGCGCCCGCAGCGACGTGAGGTCGAGCGACCGCACATCCAGTCGTGGCGTCTGGTCATCCGTGGTCATGATGCAAACATACCTTTGCAAAGCGTTCTTTGCAACTACTGGCGTAGAGTCGTGAGCATGCACCGGATGGCACCTCGATGACCGACCCCGCGCTCCTCCTCGAGGCCTACGACACCCAACTGCGCACCGACGCCGAGACGCCGAGCGCGATCCACGTCACCCGCCTGGGCCCGCTGCGCCTGGTCACGTTCCCCGGCGGCCGGGGCTTCGTGACCTACCCACGACTCGATGGCCCCGAGGGAGCGGATGCCCGCGATCTCGTCCCGGCGGCCCTGGAGCACTACCGTTCCGACCCCGCCATCCGCACCGTCGAATGGAAGACCCGCGGCCACGACACCACCCCTGGGCTCCACGACGCCCTGCTCACGCACGGATTCGAACCCGAAGAGACCGAGTCGATCATGATCGGCGAGGCACGGATGCTCGCCGTGGACGTCGCCCTGCCCCCCGGCGTCACGCTGCGGCGCATCACCGC
>BADC01000320.1 GCA_000333435.1 Corynebacterium-like bacterium B27
TATCCGCCGCCTCCCGCGGCCACAACCGTCCTCCGCTCCTCGGGCCGTATGCGCCGCCCTGCCGTCGAGTCAGGCGCTCTCGGGGTCGGGCCCGAGTGCTGAGCGCCCGCCGTCGACGGGGAGCACCGCACCGGTGATGAACCCCGACTCGGGCGAGAGCAGGAACGCCACGGCGTGGGCGACGTCGAGCGGTTGCCCGACGTGGCCGATGGGGTGCAGCGCCGCCATCTGCTCGTCGGCGAGCGGATGCTCGCGCCGGTACTCCTCGTAGCGCTCGGTCGTGATCGAGCCGAGCGCCACGGCGTTCACCCGGATGCCCTGCGGACCGTGGTCGACGGCGGCGGCGCGGGTGAGTCCCTCGATGGCGGCCTTCGCGGTGGCGTACGGCAGCGCTCCGCGCACCGGCCGCTGCGCCTGGTGCGACGACACGTTCACGATGGAGCCCCCGCGGTCGCGGGCGAGGAGGTGCTGCACGGCGACCTGGCAGCCGGTGAGCGCCAGGCCGAGGTTGAGGGCGATCAGGCCGCCGATCTCGCCGGGCGCGGCGGTGGCCAGGCCGGCGTCGCGGAACACGGCCGCGTTGTTGACCCACCCGGCGAGAGGTGCAAGGCTCTCCGCGAGCTCGGCCGCGGCCCGCGCGGCGTCGTCGTCGCCGGCACTGGCCTCGAGGTGGTGCACGCCGGGGTGAGCGTCGCGCGGCGTCGACGGGTCGAGGTTGACCACGGCGTGCCCGAGCGAGGCGAGGTGGCGGGCGATCGCCGCGCCCACGCCGCCGCTCGCGCCGGTCACCACGAACGAACGAGCGGTGGTCGGGTCGGTGCTGGCGGTCATGACATCATCCTTCTCCCGTTCGGTCGGTGCGGGTGACGATCGCGCTCGGCGCCGATCTGTCGTCGACACATGTACGGTTGGCGACGTCGGGTAGGACGTCGGGTAGAGGGGGCGCGAGTGGGGCTTCAGAGAACGTGGATGTCGACGGCAGCGGCGGCAGCACTGCTGCTGGCCATGACCGGCTGCGCCGGGGGCGGGCCCACCGCCACTCCGCTCGCGAGCTCGACGTCTTCCGCCGGAGGCAGCCCCGCCGCGTCGGCAACGCCAGCCCCGAGCGCTCCCGCAGCCACGCCCTCCGCATCGCCGAGTGCCCCGGCGACCGGTGACGCCTCGGCGCCCGACCCCGCGCATCCGGGCGGCTGGGTCATCGACTTCACCGGCATCGGGCCGATGACGCTCGGCACCCCGATCGCCGACCTCGAGAAGACGTTGCCGGAGTTCACCTCGTGCCGGCCCGGAGTCGACATCTTCTTCGGCGGCAGTCTCCCCGTGTCGGCCGACCCCGACTTCGAGATCGCCCTCGTGGTACTGGCGCACGAGCTCGACCACGGCGAGACGCCGCGCACGGCCCAGGGGATCACCATCGGCTCCACCCTCGACGAGTTGAAGGCCGCGTATCCCGACCTGGTCGCGACACCGAAGTCGTTCAACGACCAGATCGACTACAGCATCACCGACGGGCAGACCTGGATCCACTTCGACACCTACGGCAAGGACACCGTGCAGTCGATCTATGTCTGGAACAACGCGGGCCCACTGAAGGAGTACTGCGGCTGAGTCGTCGCCGGCTCATCGCTCAGCCCGCTGCATTCCGTGCCGTGCGGATGCCGTTCAGGGCGGCGACCGTGTCGCGGGCTTCACCGTAGTCGCCGGTGGTGCCGACGGGCGGAGACATCGGGACGAGCGGGATGCGCAGCTGCGGCTGCCACCGCCGTCTGCGCCGTCGACGCCGCGATGAAGTCGGCCGGGTTCGGCGGGAGCAGTGCGGTGACAGCGGCCCAGTCGAGCAGAGCGGCCAGCCGCGGTGTCGAGCCGACGCCACCCCAGATCCACAGCCCGCGGGAGTCGGCGGCGAGCGTCACGCCGAACCGGGACACCGTGACAGCCGCGGCGCCCTCGTCGAACGGATGCGCGCGAATCCACTCCCGGAAGGCGCTGCTCATGTCGGCATCGAGCACCAGCGCGCCCGGCATCCGTCGCCGCACCTTCAGAGCGCGGCGTGCCGCGGGCATACGGAGCGTGCCGCAATAAAACAGCACGGTGAAAAGGATGAATGCNGCTGCGAAGACCAAGCCGCCCGCGACGAGTCCGGCCG
>BADC01000319.1 GCA_000333435.1 Corynebacterium-like bacterium B27
CCTGGACCCGGGGGCGCTCGGCGAACGCGGATCAGCGCGAAGAGCCTCCGCAAGCGCGTGCGGGCCGCCGCGGCGCCCGCCGATGCGGCCAAGGCGCGGGAGGAGCGCGCCTCAGGCGCGATCAGGTTTCCCGACGATGAAATAGGATAGGTTCGCTCCCCGGGCCGACGGCTCGTCGAATGCAGGAAATGAGGATCCGTGCGCACCTCTCTCGCGCTCATTCTGTCGGCAGGATTGCTGGTGTCGCTCGCCGCGTGCAGCAGCAGTTCCGCCGCATCCGATTGTGCTTCGGCCACGCCCTCCGGCGACTCGAGTGCTGCGGTGACGGCCACCGGCGAGCTGGGCAGCGACCCGAAGGCCACGTTCCCCTTCCCGCTCACCAATGACAGCCCCGAGCGGTCGCTGCTCGTCGACGGCTCGGGCCAGCCGGGCACCCCGGGCGGTGTGGTCGTGACCACGTACACGCTCTACGACGCGGGCAGCGGTGAGGCACTCAGCCAGACGCAGCCGGCCGTCATCCCGCTCACCGTGACCGATTCGCCGAACTCGCTGCCCAAAGCATTCACCGATGCATTCCTGTGCGCACCCGCCGGCAGCCGCGTCGCGGTCGTGCTCCCGCAAGACGTCGCCGGCACGGTGTTCCAGGGCGCACCCGGCGGAGTCGTCATGGTAGCAGATGTCTCCACCGCCGTGCCCGGGCGCGCGACCGGCGCCGACCAGCTCGCCACTCCCGGTTTCCCGGGCGTCGTGCACGGCCCCGACGGCCGTCCGGGCATCTCGATCGTCTCGGGCGACAAGCCCACCGAGTCGAAGGCCGCGGTGTTGAAGAAGGGTGACGGCCCGGTCGTCGCCGCCGACGACAACATCATCGTGCAGGCGACTGCCGTCTCGTACGCCAACCCGGGCAAGGTCGCCAACACGACCTGGGAAGACGGCCAGCCGCAGCTCTGGACGATGTCGGACAAGGCTCAGCCCTCTCAGACCTCCTGGCAACCGGCCGGCATCACGCCGTTCCTCACCGGTCAGACCGTGGGCTCCGAGGTGATCGTGATCCTCACCGACGACTCCGGCTCGTCGGCGACCGCGTACGTCGTCGACATCCTCGGAATCCTGCCGAGCGCGTCGAAGTGATCGGGTCGCGGGCGCACCGCGGGCCGGGCACCACGAACTAGAATTCTCGCGTGTCGCCGCAGAAGCAATCGCCCGCGCCGGTCCCGGTTGAGGAGCGGCTTTTCAGCCTCGTGCTGGCGTTGCTCGCGACCGAGGCGGGGCTCACGAAGAGCGAGATCCTCTCGACCGTCCAGGGGTATCGCCAGCGCTACGACCCCTACGGGGACAACGCCACGCTGGAGCGGCAGTTCGAGCGCGACAAGGACGACATCCGCGAACTCGGCGTGCCGCTCGAGACCCTCGAGACCCCGGGGGACCCGGGCAACAACCAGTCCGCGCGCTATCGCATTCCGCGAACGGCATATGAATTGCCCGCCGACATCACCTTCTCGGCCGCGGAGACCACCCTCCTCAACCTGGCCGCGATGGCCTGGCGCGAGGGGTCCCTCTCCCGCGAGTCGCAGCGGGCCTTGCTGAAGCTCCGGTCGATCGGTGTCGACACGAGCGATCCGGTGCTCGGCTACGCGCCGCGCATCCGCACCCGCGACGCGTCGTTCGACCCACTCTCCGATGCGCTCTCCCGGCGCGTCACTGCG
>BADC01000318.1 GCA_000333435.1 Corynebacterium-like bacterium B27
GGCGGGGCCGACGAGCTACGAGTTCACCGTGCACACCAACGCCCCCACCTTCCACGACTCCACGCCGGCCCCCGACGGCAGCGGCGCCACCACGGTCGGCGCGGTGACGTTCACCGAGTCGCAGAAGCTGCTCATCCTCGCCCTGGCCGAAACGATGCTGCGGCGCGACGGCACCGGAACGAGCGAGATCCCCTCCTCCCAGGCGGCCGCCGAGCGCCTCGGCTGGGCGCTCAGCCGCTTCAACCGCAAGCTCGACAACGTCTGCGACAAGCTCAGCCGCACCGGTGTGGAGGGCCTGCGCGGCGGCGTCGGCGCCCTCGCCACCAACCGGCGGGCGCGCCTCGTGGAGTACGCGGTGCTGTCGCGCCTCGTCACCAAGGCCGACCTGCCGCTTCTCGACGCCCCCCACGACGACGCCGACGACAGGTAGACCGAGCCAGCATGCGCATCAAAGCCACCCTGAAACGCCCCGGCGGCAGCACCAGCAACCTCCAGATCACGGCCGACGCCACGGCGAGCGTCGCCGACATCGCCGAGGCGATCTACCTCGGCGACCCGCAGCGCGCCGGCCAGAACGCGACCCCGCCCGCAGCGCTCACGCTGCAGGTCACGGGCGCGAACGGCGAGGCCCGCGCGCTCGACCCCAGCTCGAACCTGCTCGACTCCGGCGTGCGCTCGGGCTCGGTGCTCGAGGTCGCCCAGCACAGCGCCGGCTTCAGCGCCGGGCACACCGGGCCGGCGGCCGCCACCCTGCGCGTGCTCAGCGGGCCGGATGCGGGCGCCGAGTTCCCGCTCCCGTTCGGCTCGAGCTACATCGGCCGCGAGCGCGGCATCGACGTGCGGCTCTCCGACGGGCTGGTCTCGAAGCGGCACGCGCGCATCAACATCGGCGAGCACGTCGAGATCATCGACATGAAATCGGCCAACGGCCTCCTGATGGGCGGTGAGCAGGTGTCGCGCACGCTGCTCACCTCGGCCGACGTCGTGGTGCTCGGCGACACCGCCATCAGCATCGTCCCGCTGCAGCGGCTCGGCGGGGGCGCTG
>BADC01000317.1 GCA_000333435.1 Corynebacterium-like bacterium B27
GGGAGCTCCGCGGTGACTTTCTGGAGCAGCGCGTGGAGGGCGTCGCGCTCGCCCGGGGCAAGCGGCGCGAGGATGATCTCGTCAGCGGCTCGCATGGCGTCTTCGAAGCCGGAGATCAACTCGGCCCCAGCAGGCGTCAGGAAGACACGTTTACTGCGCTCGTTGCCGTCCTCCGTGCGGCGTTCGACGAGCCCGCGGCGCTCGAGTCCCTGCAGCAGGCTCGATACGCTCGCGGCGCTCGTGCGGCTGATCTCGGCGATGTCCCGTTGGATCGCACCGGGGCTGCGCGCGAGGCAGTGCGACGCTCGAGAAGGAGCAGTCGGCGTTGCTGGCCGAGAAGATCGACGAGATCCTCGACGAGCTGATGGTGAACGAGGGCAACCCGTTCAGCGTGCCGGCCGTGACGCCGGTGGAGTTGGTCGACAACGAGCCGCTCGAGCCGGTGGAGGAGCAGTTCCGCACCGGCGCCCTCGGCCTCGGCTGGGACCCGACGACGGCGCAGGTGGTGCTGCAGGCGTTCCCGATCGTGGTGGTCGAGGCCGACGACCACGCCGACATCGACGCCGACGACCTAGAACCCGAAGAGATGCTCGAGGTGCGGATGCCCGTGGGCACCGCCCGGGCGTTCGCGAAGCGCACCCGCGAGATCGTGGGGGCCGGGCGCCCGATCTGCCCCCGGTGCGGAAACCCGATCGACCCGGAAGGTCACGTCTGCCCCGAGCCCGGCGACCTCTGATGGCGGAGGCCGAGCTGATCGACGGCGAGCTCGAACTCACCGGTCGCATCACCACGGCCTCGAACGCCACCTTCCTCGGCCGGATCGGCGACACGCAGGTCGTCTACAAGCCGGTCGCGGGCGAGCAGCCGCTCTGGGACTTCCCCGACGGCGACCTGGCGCACCGAGAAGTGGCCGCCTACCTCGTGTCGGAGGCGTTCGGGTGGAACGTGGTGCCGCGCACCTGGCTCCGCGAGGGGCCGTTCGGGGTGGGCATGGTGCAGCTCTGGCAGGACATCGATCCCGAACAGGAGACCGTCGACCTCGTGCCGGCCGACGCCGTGCCGGACACGGGCTGGCGACGCGTGTTCGACGGGCACGACGAACACGACCGGCTGGTCACGCTCGTGCACGAGGACTCGGCCGCCCTGCGCCGGATGGCCGTGTTCGACGTGGTGGTCAACAACGCCGACCGCAAGGGCGGCCACGTGCTGGCGATGCCCGACCGGCACCGCTTCGGGGTCGACCACGGGCTGACGTTCCACTCCGAGCACAAGCTGCGCACCGTGCTCTGGGGCTGGCTCGACGATCCCCTCACGCCCCACGAGCTGGCCGCGCTCGACCGCCTGCGCGCAGATCTGGGCGCGGATCTCGGCGCGGCACTCGGCGCACTCATCACCGACACCGAACTCGACGCCTTCGGCGCCCGCATCGACCGTCTGCGCTCCCGTGGAACGTTCCCCGCACCGAGCGGCGCCATGCCCGCCGTGCCGTACCCCCTGTTCTGACGGTCAGCTGTGCGCGGGGTGCCGCTCCGCCCACGGGCGCACCCGCTCGAAGGCCGCGGCCGCGCGCAGCACCCGCGCGTCGGCGAGGTGACCGCCCGCGATCTGCAACCCCACCGGCTGCCCGGCCGCGGTGAAGCCGACCGGCACGGAGATGGCCGGGGTGCCGGTCATGTTGAAGGGATAGGTGTTGAGCCAGCCCAGGATGCGGTCGCTGAGCGGCGCACCGTCGAACTCCGGCGGCCCGAACCCGACTGCCGGGAACCCGGCGACGCGGAGGGTCGGGCTGACCAGGAGGTCATGTTCGTCCATGAACCCGGCGAAGGCCCGGTAGACGGCACTCCGCTCCATCTCGGCCGCCGCGATCTCGGTGCCGGTCTGCGCGGCGCCCGCGCGCACGATCTCGACCAGCTCCGGGTCGACCCGGTCCGTGCGCAGCAGCTCCGCCCAGTCGTAGGCGTCGAGGTCGGGCGCGTAGGCCGGCAGCCAGACGCCGTTCCACATCGCCGCCTGGGGGTCGGGGCAGGCCGGCGACCCCGGCACGACTGTGGCCCCGAGCTCGGCGAAGGCCGCCACGGCGGCCTCGCAGAGAGCGAGAACTTCGGGATCGGTCGCCGGGCCGAAGCCGAGATCCGGCGACCACGCGATCCGGCAGCCGCTCAGGTCGCCCGCCAGCTCG
>BADC01000316.1 GCA_000333435.1 Corynebacterium-like bacterium B27
CACGCCCGCCGCCCCCGCGCCGGGCCAGCAGGCCGCGCCCAAGCCCGCCGAGCCGGTTGGCGGTGCCGTCCGCATCACCGCGACGCAGGATACCTGGTTCGAGGTGACCGACAAGGCATCGGGCACGCGGCTCTATACCGGCGTGCTGAAGCAGGGCGAAGGCTGGGATGTGCCGCCCTCGGCCGGTGACCCCGTGATCCGCACCGGGCGCCCGGAAGGCCTGACCGTCACGGTCGGCGGCCAGCCCGTGGCCCCGCTCGGCCCGCCGGCGAAGACCGTGTCCAACGTCAGCCTCAAGGCCACATCGCTCGCCGCACGCCCGGCGCCGGCTCCGTCGGCTGCCGTGCCCCCCGCGCCGGCCGGCACGCCGCGCCGCAGCGCGCCGGTCGCGACCACCGCCGCGACGCCGCCCACCCCGTCCGCCGAATCCGCCAACAGCTCCACGACCACG
>BADC01000315.1 GCA_000333435.1 Corynebacterium-like bacterium B27
CGCGGCCGATCGCCCTCGGTGTTGGCCCGAGCAGCACGTAGCCGTGCTTCCAGGCCTCGTCTTGGGCGCCGTGGATGATCTGACCGGCGAACGGGGTGGTGGCGATCGCGTCGGCGACGAGGCCGATGAAGTTCGAGCTCCCGCTGGAGAGCGTCTTCGCGAGGGCATTCGGCCGGAATCCCAGCTCCTTGACGGCATCGAGAACGCGCTGGCGCGCCTCGGGGCCGATCCTCGCCCCCTTCTTGTCATTGACCACGTAGGACACGGTCGCGATCGACACGCCGGCCGCCTCGGCGACTTGGCGCATCGTGATGGGCTGGCCTGCCCGGTCGGCGCTCATCGGTTCACTCGTTTCGGACACGAGACGATCATCCCTTTGTCGCGCCGCTCGCGAGGCTGTAGGTCATGGCTTTGTTCAAGACCAGGAAGACCAGGAGCAGCGGAGTGATGCTCACGCACACCGCGGCGAAGGTCGCGGTCCAGTCGACCTTGCCCATCGCGCCGATGTAGTTCTGCAGCCCGAGCGGGATCGTCTTGAGGTCGTCGGTCAGCACGAAGGTGTTGGCGAAGATGAAGTCGTTCCAGATGAAGATGCTGTTGACCATCGCCACGGTCACCATCGTGTTCACCGACAACGGCAGTGTGATCTGCCCGAAGATGCGGTAGGGCCCCGCGCCGTCGAGCGACGCCGCCTCGTAGATCTCGCCGGGGATGTACTCGTAGAACGACGAGAACAGGTAGATCGATGTCGGAAGCGCGAACCCGGCGAGCGGGATGATGATCGACTGATAGGTGTCGAGCAGGTTCACCGCGGCGTAGTCGACGAAGAGCGGCACGAGGGCCACCTGCACCGGCACGATGATGCCGATGAGGAACAGCGCCCGCACGAACCTGCTGAAGCGGAACCCCAGCACCTGCAGGGCGTAGGCCCCCATCATCCCGAGGAAGACGATCACCACGATCGCCCCGACCGTGACGATCAGCGAGTTCAGGATGTTGAGGCCGAGGTTCCCCGTGGCGAAGGCTCGCGTGTAGTTGTCGAAGGTGATCTCGGTCGGGAGAGCGAAGGGATTGCCTCCGGCGAAGTCCTGTTCGGTGCGCACGCTCGTGATGAACAGCCACGCAAGCGGGTAGACCTGCACGATCACGATGAGGGCGACGATGACGCCGGTGAGCTTGCGCTGCAGATGCAGCTGTCGGCGGCGCGGGCGCGGCAGGCTCTCCTGCTCGGAGGGCCGGATGGGGCGGGTTGCCGTGAGCGTCATGCGTCGGCCTTACGTCGGAGGAGCAGGAAGATGAGGCCGACCGCGACGAGGCACTCCACCACCACGAAGACCGAGATCGTGCTCGCGTAGCCGTAGTTCGTGCTCGTGAACGCCGTCTTGTACATGTAGGTCGTGAGGAGCTCGGACGACTGGCCGGGGCCGCCGTTGGTGAGGAGGTAGGGGATGTCGAACCCGCGGAGGGCGTTGGTGGTGGCGATGATGGTCGTCGTGATCCACACGGGGCGGATGTAGGGGAAACGGATGCGCCAGAACGTCTGCCACCACGACGCACCGTCGAGCTTCGCCGCCTCCTCGAGCTCTGCCGGCACGGCGAGAAGAGCGGCGTAGATGATGAGCATGTAGAGCCCGGTGAATCGCCATCCCTCCGGCACGGAGACGGCGGCCAGTACCGTGCTGACGTCGGAGAGCCACGCATTCTGCAGGTTGCCGAGGCCGATGAACTCCAGCACCTGGTTGATGAGTCCCTCGGGGTCGAGGGAGTAGATGCGCTGGAACAGGAACGCGATCGCCACGGTGGAGATCACCGCGGGCAGGATGTAGAGCGTCTTGACGACTTCGCGGCCCCGGCGGAGCAGGGTGAGCAGGCTCGCCACGATCAGCGCCCCTCCGAGCTGGAGGACCAGGCAGATCACCACGTAGCCGAGGGTGTTGCGGAACGCGATCCAGAACACGGTGTCACCCGTGAACATCCGGACGTAGTTCTCGAAGCCCACGAAGAGCATCGGGCTGATGCCGTCCCAGTCGAAGAAGCTGAGGAACAGCGACTGGAAGATGGGCAGCAGCACGGCGATGCCGTACAGGGCGAGCGGCGGCAGCAGGAAGACCAGCACGGAGAGGCGTGACCGCTGGGGAAGCATCGGCATCCCCTTCCTGTGGGGCCCGGAGGCCCCACATCAGGCGTGGATGGTGGAGGTTACTGGAAGGCTTTCGGCCCGTTGTCGGCGATCACGCCGTCCATGGTGCCGATGAACTCGTCGGGGTCGATCTCGCCCTGCAGCAGCAGCGTCAGCTCCTGCTGGAGCCGGGTGTTGGAGGTCGGGTCGAGCTGGGTGTCCCACGGCATCGCCGTCTTCTCGCCGACGTCGTTGGCCTGGTCGACCGCGCGCTGGTAGAGAGGAGTGGCGTTGTCCGGGATGGTGGTCTGCACGTTCGTGGTGGGAGAGAGTGCACCCGTGGCCGCGTACACCTCGGGGTAGCGCTTGAGGGCGAAGGAGAGGAAGTCGCGCACCAGCGGATCGTAGGTCTTGGCGTTCACGGCCATGCCGATGCCCGATGGCGAGACGTACTCGTTGGCGGCCGTCACCGAGTCGGTGGTAACGGGGAGCGTGAAGTAGTCGATGTCGTCGCGCACCGAGGGGTCGAGTGCGTCGGTGGCGAGGCTGTTCAGCTCCCAGGTGCCGATGTTGTACACGGCGGCCTTGCCCGAGGTGAACGAGGCCTGGGCGTCGGAGTAGCCGGTCGACGAGAAGCCGTCTTGGAAGCATCCGGCCGATCCGAGGTCGCTCAGCCACTGCACGGCCTGCTCACCGGTCTCGTCGCTGAGTTTCGCGTCGCCCTTCTTCAGCTGCTGCACGTAGTCGGGCCCGGCGGTGCGGAACGGGTAGTAGGCCATGTACCGCTCGAGTGGCCACTGGTCTTGGCCGTCGAGTGCGATGGGGGTGATGCCGGCGGCGCGGAGCTTCGTGCACAGCGCGGGGAAGTCGTCGAGGGTCTTCGGCACCTCGACCCCGGCCTGCTGGAACAGGGCTTTGTTGTACCAGAAGAACTCCAGCTGGAACTCGAACGGCACCATGTAGAGGGAGCCGTCGTCGAAGCGCTGGTAGTTCAGAGCGGCCGGCCGGTAGTCGTCGTAGACGCCGAGATCTTTCAGCAGCGCCTCGGCGTCCATCATCGTGCCTTGCGAGGCGAGCTTCTGGGCGAACGGGGTCGCATCCGTGTCGAACAGTTCGGGCAGTTTGTTCGCGGCGGCCAGGGTCTCGTACTTCTGGATGTACGAGGGCCGGTCGGGCGTGGTGATCAGGTTGAGGGCGAAGCCGGGGTGGTCTTTCGCGTACTCGTCGGCGATCTGCTCCATCGCGGTGATCACGCCGCCGTCGGCCGGCCGGGAGAGCAGCCAGGAGATCTCGCGGGGAACGATCTCGCCCTCAGGGCTCACATCGGTCGGGTCGCTGGTGCCGGAGCTGCCACCCGAGCAGCCGCTGAGCAGCAATCCGATGGTGGCCACCGTGGCTGCGAGGGCGAGTCGGGTGCGGGTCGTGTTCATGTGTTCCATCTCCATTGATCGAAGGGTAGGTGAGGATTGGTGCTGGTGGCGAAGCGTGATGGTCAGGCGTACTGCGGGTCGGAACGGGTCATCGAGGAATCCGCGTCGGTGGCGGGGGATCGGTCGGGCCGTACCGACACCTCGAAGTCGTGCGCGGTCACCGCTCCTTCGCCCACGAACACGCCGATTCGCCCGCCGGTGTGGTCGTAGATGCGGGTGCTGAGGGTGGTGCGGCCGTCGAGGTTCACGACGCACAGGTCGTTGTCGACGATGACGTCGAGCCGGTGGCGGCCCGGGGCGAGATCGCACGGGCGCTCGAGCTCGATCAGGAACGGCACGTCGCCGGAGATCTCCCACTGCCCGTCGCCCGTGTGTCGTCGGGGCCAGCGATCGAAGACCATCCGGTTGCGCTTGGGTTCGAGACGCACGATGTAGGAGGTGTCGCCGTCGCTGCTGGAGCGGAGGAGGAGGCCGCATTCGGTGGTTGCGCGGTCGATGTCGAGTGTGACCGAGGCGCGGAAGGCGGTCGGTGTGTCGTGGTCGGAGAGCGCCGCGGCGTAGCCGTGCGGGGCGGCGAGCACGAGGGGATCGCCGCTCGGGTGACCGGCGAAGGTGGTGGTCACGGGCTCGCTGAAGCTCGCGCGCGTTTCGGCGGCGAAGCCGAAGGCGAGGGTGCCGTCGGCGTTCTGTCGTGCTTCGAGCACCGACAGGGTGCCGGCCCATTGCCAGGCCCCGTCGTCGCGGGAGTCCTCCTTGCTCGCGATCCAGCCGAAGAAGAAGCGGCGGCCGTTCAGCTCGGCGGTCTTCGAGGCGTAGAAGGCGCGGCCGTCGATGCTGTCGAACTCGGGCACCTGCCACGGACCGTCGAGGGATCGGGCCATCCGATAGCGCGTCGTGAAGCCCTCGGAGAACTCGGAGTACACGAGGTACCACCAGTCGCCCCAGTGGAACACCTCGGGGCATTCGTGAGCGATGTAGCGGCGAGGATCCCAGAACGGCTCAACGGGCTCCCAGGTGACGAGGTCGGTCGAGACGCACTGGGCGATCACACCGCGCCGCCGCTCGGGGCCGTCGATGTGCCGGGCGGCGATGAGCATCCGCCAGACCCCGACCGCCTCGTCGCGGAACACGAAGGGATCGCGCCAGTCGCCGGATTCGTAGCCGGCGGATGCGCCGAAGGTGTGCTCCGGATGCCGGGTCCAGCTGGCCATCCCGTCGGAGCTGGTGGCGTGCATGACCAATTGCAGCGGCAGCCCGTCGGAGCCCAGGTGGCGCGGGTTCTGGCCGGTGTAGAAGAGGTGGAAGGTGTCTCCCTGCTGCACGATGCTTCCGGTGTAGACGTTGAAGTCCGGGTCGTCGGCCGTGCCGTGTTCGAAGGCCAGCCCTTCGTCATCGAAGTGGACGAGGTCGCGGGTGGTGACGAGGTGCCACGGGGTGCCCGGCTTCGGGTCGGACCGCTCTTCGTAGAGGTAGAAGAGGGCGAGGTCGCCGTCGTGCTGGAAGGGGATGATGTCTCCCACCCACGCGCCGCGCGGCTGGAAGAAAGTGTGATCGGGCATCCTCGTCGAGTCCTTTGGTTAAACGCTTGATCATGACCATAAACGATGGAATTCTTTTGATCAAGCGGTTAAGCAATTTAAGCGTCTGCCCGAGGCGGATGCTCTCGCGGGACTGGCGACCCGACAGTAGCCTGGATGCGAACCAGTTCCGCCTGCATCGAGGGAGAGCAAGGGATGCGACCGCTGCGCTACGGAATCAACGTCACCCTCGACGGTTGCGTTCATCATGAGGCGGGTGTAGCCCCCGACGAGGACTCGATGC
>BADC01000314.1 GCA_000333435.1 Corynebacterium-like bacterium B27
ATCCCGCTGCGCGACCAGGTGGTGACCGTGGGCGGCCGGCAGGTGCGCATCGCCGACCCGAACACGGTGCGTGCGACTCACGGCGACGGTTCGCCGCTGGTGGCCGACGAGCGCACCCTGGTCTTCCGCAGCGCCGACAGGTACTTCGGCCCCGCATCCATCTCCGTCGAGGTGGCCGACGGCGACGGGGCGGATGCGCGCCGGGCGACCCTCGTGCTGCCCATCACCGTCACCCCGCGTGACGACCAGCCGCCTGTCTTCGCCGGCGCCTCGGTCGAGTTCGAGCCCGGCCAGCAGAAGGTGCTCGACCTGGCCCGCCTGACCAGCTCGCCGGCGGGCACGCCCGCCACCGCACTGCGCTACCAGCTGCTCGACCCGAAGCCCGCCGGTTTCTCGGTTCTGTTGCTGGGCTCCGCCCTCACGGTGTCGGCGGAGGCGGGGGTGAAGAAGGGCACGCAGGGCACTGTCGCCGTAGCGGTCGACGACGGCGTGACAGACCGGGTGACCGGCCGCATCGAGCTGACCGTGGTGCCCTCCACCAAACCGCTGGCGGTGCCCGCCACCGACACCGTGATCGCGCCGCGCGGGCAGACCACGACGGTCGACGTGCTCGCGAACGACGCCGCCACCAATCCCTTCCCCGACCAGCCACTCACGGTCAGCGCGGTGCGGGGGGCCGATGCGGGGTCTTTACCGCCTGGCATCACGGTCTCGCCGAGCGCCGACAGGAGTCAACTGCAGGTGACGGTGGCGCCCGACGCGCCGGCGACCGACGTCGCGTTGCAGTACCAGGTGCTCGACGCCACCCGTGAGCCCGAGCGTGCGGCCTGGGGAACGGTGCGGATCGCCGTGCAAGACCGGCCCGGCCCGGTCGGCGCGCTGAGCGTGGTCGGTTTCGGCGATCGCAGCGTGCGGGTCTCGTTCGCGGCCGGGCCGGCCAACAACGCCCCGATCATCGGCTTCGACGTGGCGACCCGTGCCCCTTCGGGCGCCACGATCGTGAGCCGGTGCGCCAGCACCACGTGCGACGTCGGAACGCCGGGGAACGGCCCGGACAACGCCGTCACCGTGAGCGTCGCAGCGGTCAACGCCCTCGGCAGCTCGTCCGCCGCCGAGTACGCCGTACCGGTGTGGAGCGATCTGCTGCCGACGGCACCGGGTGCGCTAACGGTCGCACCACGCGACGGTGCGCTCGACGTGCGCTGGACGGCGGCGACGGTCGGCGCCGGCGGTTCGGCCGTGCGGCAGTACGACCTCGCGGTCGACGGGCGGGTCGTGCAGACCCTCGATGCCGTCGGCGCGGACTGCGATGGCGCAGGCTGCCGCAGCACGGTCACCGGTCTCACGAACGGCCAGTCGAGCACCGTGACCGTGACCGCCCGCAACAGCGCGTTCCCGGCACTCGCGGCCTGGCCGTCGGCGTCTGCCGCGGGCACGCCTTACGGCGCACCGGTCGCATCCGCCGTCGCCGCGGTCGCGAATCCCGACAGCGACCTCGGCTCGGTGACGCTCTCCTGGCCCGAGTTCGGCGGCAACGGCGATCCCGTGCGGGGCTACTTCGCGCAGTTGCTGGTGCAAGGCGCGAGTGCCGTGCCGAGCGGCGCGCAGCCTGCACCGTCTCGGCACCCGCGCCCGGGGCCGTCGAAACGCCGCGCCCCGGCGGCGAGGTGGCGGCACAGCAAGCGCTCGGCGCGGATGCCCGTAGCGCGCGGTTCGACGGCCTCACCGCGGTCGATTCCCGCTACTCCTTCGGGGTGTGGGGCTACAACCCGGCCGGATGCGTGGCGTCGGCCGTCTTGACGGCGGTCGCGTACCCGAACCCCGGCCAGGTCGACGCGTCGGGAGTGGCGATGACGATGCAGTATCGACAGGACGGCATGGTGAGCGACGTGCGGGTCGACGCGGCGCCCACGCCCAACGAGAGCGCGAACCCGCGGTACTACGTGCGCGCCGTCGACGGCGGCGGCCAGCCGGTGGGGGCCGCGGTCGGCTTCCAGCTCGGCAATTTCCCGCGCGAGCTCACCGGGGGCGACTTCGGCGTGGCCTACCGATTCGTCATCAGGGCGTGCAACGTCTGGAGCGGTGTGGAGGTGTGCGGGCCGTACTCCGACCCGGTGACCGCGCCCGCCGCATCCATCACCTTCGAATTCCAGCCGGAGCCGCCGAGCTACGACGGCACGACGTGGACCTGGAGCACGCCGCCGCAGAACGGCGCGCTGACGCCGCGGTACTTCTGCGGCGCCAGCACGGTTTCGCCCGACGACCCGCCGGACGGCCAGGTCGTCACCGCGAACTCGTGCCGCCCTGGTGCGGCGGTGGCGCCCGGCGACGCGGGGCTGTACGTGCAGATCGACGGGCGGGGCCATGTGTACCGTGGATAGGGTGCGCCGGAACGAACCGCGCCGACCGGGCGGAGAGGTGCTTCGATGACGATGACGACCGAGCAGGCGGTGAGATTCGCCGATGTCTTCGAGCGCCTCGTGGTCAATGTGGAGCGCTCCGTGCACGGCAAGTCGCACGTGATCCGCCTCGCGCTGACGGCGCTGTTCAGCGAGGGGCACCTGCTGCTCGAAGACGCGCCGGGCACCGGCAAGACCTCGCTGGCGCGGGCGATCGCCGCGAGCGTGCGGGGCACCTCGAGTCGCATCCAGTTCACCCCCGACCTGTTGCCCGGTGACATCACCGGGGTGAGCGTCTACGACCAGAACCGGGGTGGCTTCGAGTTCCACCCGGGCCCCGTGTTCGCGAACGTGGTGCTGGCCGACGAGATCAACCGCGCCTCACCGAAGACGCAGTCCGCCCTGCTCGAGGTGATGGAGGAGGGGCAGGTCACCGTCGATGGGCGGGCGCACAGCGTCGGTGCGCCGTTCATGGTGGTGGCCACCCAGAACCCGATCGAACAGGCCGGCACCTACCGGTTGCCGGAAGCGCAGCTCGACCGCTTCCTCATCAAGACGAGCATCGGTTACCCCGACCACGCGACCACCCTGCGCATCCTCGAGGGCGCCACGGAGCGGCCGCACGGCGAACCGTTGCCGCCCATCATCACGGCCGAAGGCGTGACCCTCCTCGCCGCGGAGGCACGCACGGTGCACGTCGACGCCACGATCAACGACTACGTGTCACGCCTCGTGCAGGCCACCCGCGACGCCGCCGAGACGCGTCTCGGCGCGAGCGTGCGAGCGGCGCTGGCGCTCATCCGCACCGCGAAGACCTACGCCGCGTCCGACGGCCGACACTACGTCGTGCCAGACGACGTGAAAGCCCTGGCGGGGCCCGTGCTCGCCCACCGGCTCGTGCTCGACCCCGAGGCCGAGTTCGACGGGGTGACCGCGCTCGGCGTCATCTCGCAGATCCTGCTCGACGTCCCGCCGCCCGGGGACACCCCCGCGGCATGACCGAGCGCACGCGCCGGATGCCCGTCGCGATCTCCTCGGGCGGCTGGGTCGTGGTGGCGATGGCCGTCGCCGGGCTGGCCTGCGGCATCGTGTTCGGCTGGACGGAACTGCTCGTCATCGGTGTGGTCGCCGCGGTCGTGGGCGTGGTCGCTGCGGGCTTCCTGGTCGGTCGCGCCCGGGTGCGGATCGAGATCGAGGTGCTCGACCACCGCGTGGTCGCCGGTGACTCGGGCACCGTCGCGGTGCGGGTCACGAACGACTCCGGCCGGCGGCAGCGTGCCCATCCGGCCGAGTTGGCGGTGGGTGATCGCATCGAGCCCATCGCCGTGCCCGCGCTGCCCGCGCGCCAGACGCGCGAGGTGCTGGTGTCGGTCCCGACCGAGCGGCGCGGCGTGATCACACTCGGGCCGGTGACCATGGTGCGGCGCGACCCACTCGGACTGGCGCGCCGGGAATCGGTGCGGTCGGGCACGGCCGAGCTGTACGTGCATCCGCCGGTCGTTGCGCTTCCGGTGAGCACGACGGGTCTGTTGCGCGACCTCGAGGGCATTCCCACCGCCGACCTCACCGACAGCGACATGTCCTTCCATGCCTTGCGGCCCTACGTCGCCGGCGATGACCGCCGGCACATCCATTGGCGGAGCACGGCCAAGACCGGCGCGTTCCTCGTGCGGCAGTTCGAACAGACCCGGCGCAGCCATCTCATCGTGCTGCAGTCGCTCTCGGCCGCGGACTACGCCTCGGTCGACGAGTTCGAGCTCGCTGTCAGCGTGGTCGCCTCCATCGGCGTGCGCGCCATTGCCGACGGCGCCACCGTCTCGGTCTTCGCCGGAGCGGGCACCCGGCGCCGATCACAGGGCGGCGGACGACTCGCGGTGCGCACGCCCCGCCTGCTCCTCGACGAACTCAGTGCCCTCGAACAGCCGGTGTCG
>BADC01000313.1 GCA_000333435.1 Corynebacterium-like bacterium B27
CTTTCATGGTCTGAGTTTGAGGAGGGCCTCGGGGTTGGCCTCGGCGATCGGGAGTTCGCCGGTGATGCGGCCTTCGGACAGGGCGTAGATGCGGTCGCAGATGCCGAGGAGCTCCGGCAGCTCCGAGGAGATGACGACGATGCCCTTGCCCTGTGCCGCGAGCTTGTTGATGATGCTGTAGATCTCGTACTTCGCGCCGACGTCGATGCCGCGGGTGGGCTCGTCGAGGATGAGCACCTCCGGGTCGGCGTAGATCCACTTCGACAGCACGACCTTCTGCTGGTTGCCACCGGAGAGCTTCCCGGTCTTGGCCAGCACGCTCGGCGCCTTGATGTTCATCGACTTGCGGTACTCGTTCGCGACCTGGAACTCCTTGCCGTCGTCGACGATGCCGAGCCGCTCCAGCTTGTCGAGCGCGGCCATCGAGATGTTCCGCTTGATGTCGTCGATGAGGTTGAGCCCGTAGGTCTTGCGGTCTTCGGTGGCGTAGGCGAGACCGTTCGCGATGGCCTCCGAGACCGTGCGGGTCTTCACCTCCTTGCCGTTGATGAACACCCGGCCGGAGATCTTGGAGCCGTAGCTGCGGCCGAACAGGCTCATCGCGAACTCGGTGCGGCCGGCGCCCATGAGCCCGGCGATGCCGACGATCTCGCCGCGGCGCACGGTGATGTTGACGTTGTCGACCATCACCCGGCTCGGGTCCTGCGGGTGGTGCGCGGTCCAGTCCTCGACCCGCAGGATCTCCTCGCCGATGTGCGGGGTGTGATCTGGGTAGCGGTGCTCGAGGTCGCGGCCCACCATGTCCTTGATGATGCGCTCTTCGGTGACATCCGTCTTGGCGATCGTCTCGATCGTCTTGCCGTCGCGGATGATCGTGACCGAGTCGGCGACCTTCTTGATCTCGTTCAGCTTGTGGCTGATGATGATCGACGTGATCCCCTGCTCCTTGAGGTGCAGGATGAGGTTCAGCAGGTGGTCGGAGTCCTCGTCGTTCAGTGCCGCGGTCGGCTCGTCGAGGATGAGCAGCTTCACCCGCTTGGAGAGCGCCTTCGCGATCTCGACCAGCTGCTGCTTGCCCACCCCGATGTCGCGCACCTTCGTGGTGGGGTTCTCCTTGAGGCCCACCCGGGCGAGCAGCGTGGCCGCCTCGTGGTTGGTCTTGTTCCAGTCGATGAGACCGAGCGGCCCCTTCAGCTCGTTGTTCAAGAAGATGTTCTCGGCGATGGAGAGGTACGGGCTGAGCGCCAGCTCCTGGTGGATGATGACGATGCCCTTCGCCTCCGAGTCGCGGATGTCGCGGAACGCGACCGTCTCGCCCTCGAACACGATGTCACCCTCGTAGGTGCCGTGCGGGTAGACCCCCGACAGCACCTTCATCAGGGTGCTCTTGCCGGCGCCGTTCTCGCCGCAGATGGCGTGCACTTCGCCGCGCTGCACGTCGACGGTGACGTTCTGGAGCGCTTTCACGCCCGGGAATGTCTTCGTGATGCCCTGCATCTCGAGGATGTTCGTTCTCGCCTGGATCTCATCCGTCATGCGCGATTGCCTGCTTCCTTGCCGGTGGCCTGTACCTTACTCGCCGGGTGCCGACCCGGCGCATCCGCCCCGCCCACGTGTGCAGACGGGGCGGGGCGGATGCTGGGGAAGGGCTGACTAGCCCTTGATCTCGTCTTCGGTCCAGTAGCCGGACTTCACCAGGACATCGTTGATGTTGTCCTTGACGACGATCTGCGACTCGAGCAGGTAGGAAGGAACGACCTTCACACCGTTGTCGTAGTCGGTGGTGTTGTTGGTCTCGGGCGTGTTGCCCTGGAGCAGCGCCGTCGCCATGTCGGAGGCCACCTTCGCGAGGTTGCGGGTGTCCTTGAAGATGGTGGCGTACTGCTCACCGGACTCGATCGCCTTCACCGAGTCGAGCTCGGCGTCCTGACCGGAGATGATCGGCCACTCGGCGCCCACGGTGTAGCCGGCGTCGGTGAGGGCCGAGATGATGCCGCGCGAGATGCCGTCGTAGGGCGAGAGCACCGCGTTGACCTTCGAGCCGTCGGAGTAGGTCGAGGTCAGCAGGTTCTCCATGCGCTTCTGGGCGGTCTCGCCGTCCCAGCGGAGCGTGGCGGCCTGCTCGAAGTCGGTCTGGCCCGACTTCACCACGAGGGTGCCCTTGTCGATGTACGGCTTCAGCGTGTCCATCGCGCCCTCCCAGAAGAAGGTCGCGTTGTTGTCGTCGGGCGAACCGGCGAACAGCTCGATGTTGAAGGGGCCGGCGGGAGCTCCGTCGGTCGCCTTGCCCTCGAGGTCGACGAGACCGAGGCCGTTCAGCACCGAGTTGGCCTGCTGCACGCCCACCTTGTAGTTGTCGAACGACGCGTAGTAGTCGACGTTCTCGGTGTCGCGGATGAGGCGGTCGTAGGCGATGACGGGGATGTCGTTGTCGGCGGCCTCCTGCAGCACGCTGGTGAGGGTGGTGCCGTCGATCGAGGCGATGATGAGGGCCTCGGCGCCCTTGGTGATCATGTTCTCGATCTGCGAGACCTGGGTGGGGATGTCGTCCTCTGCGTACTGCAGGTCGACGGTGTACCCGGCGTCTTCGAGCTGCTTCTTGACGGCGTCGCCGTCCTGGATCCAGCGCTCGGACGACTTGGTCGGCATCGCGACGCCGATCAGGCCGCCGTCGCCGCCGCCGCCGGCGCTGTCGGTGCTGCTGCCGCCGCCGCTGCCGCTCGAGCAGGCTGCGAGGCTGACCATGAGTGCGCCCGCGGCGACTCCCGCGAGCAATGTCTTGATCTTCACTGTGTTTCCTTTCATCGGTGGTGGGGACTTCTTCGTCGTGCGTCAGGAGGAGCTGTCGGTCGCGTAGCGGAAGCGCTCGTCGAGGGCTTCCTGCGCGATGGGGATGGGTTCGCCGAGCTGCCGGGCGAGGTGCACGGCCCGTGCCGCGTCTTCGACCAGCACGGCCGAGCGCACGGCGCTGCGCGCATCCGGCCCGATGGTGAACGGACCGTGGTTCTGCATCAGCACGGCGGGCGAACGGTGGCCGGCGAGGGTGTCGACGATGCCGCGCCCGATCGCGTCGTCGCCGATGACGGCGAACGGGCCGACCGGGATGTCGCCGCCGAACTCTGCCGCCATCGCGGTGGTGACGCAGGGGATGGCCTCACCGCGCGTCGCCCAGGCCACCGCGTAGGGCGAGTGGGTGTGCACGATGCCGCCGACCTCGGGCATGTTGCGGTAGACGTAGGCGTGCGCCGCCGTGTCGCTCGACGGTGCGCGGCCGGCGCCGGGGGTGCCCTGGACCACCTCGCCGTCGAGATCGCAGAGGATCATGTTCTCGGGGGCGAGCTGGCCGTAGGAGACGCCGGACGGCTTGATGACGAACAGGTCGGCGCCCGCCACGCGGCCCGAGACGTTGCCGCCGGTCCAGACGACGAGGCCGTAGTTCATGAGCTCGGCGTGGAGGCCGGCGATCTCGGCGCGCAGGCGGGCGATGCCCACCTCGAGCTCGGGCCCGAAGCCGCTCACCGCGATGCCCCTGGCATCGGCTGGCTGCTCGTGGTCACGCCGTGACTCCTTCGTCTGGATGGTGCGTCTGGTGGTGCCGGTCTGTGTGACCGTTCACATTCGGTGTGATGTGAACGGTCACATCGGTTCATCATGGTAGCCCGAAACGGGATTGCCGTGTCAAGCCACAAATGTCTCGGTTCGATAACCGAACGTCGACGGGCCGGGATCAGGCCGGTGGGGGCGCGCTCGAGCGGCGCACGACCAGCGTCGGGATCACCGACCCGGAGTCGGCGGCGATGCCCTCCGCCTCGCCATCCTCGTCGCCGATGAGCAGGGCGACCGCGCGGCGGCCGAGCTCAGCGAAGTCCTGACGCACCGTGGTCAGCGGCGGCCAGAAGTGGGCCGCCTCGGGGATGTCGTCGAACCCGACGATGCTGATGTCGCGCGGCACGTCGAGTCCCTCGTCGTGGATGGCGTGCATCAGCCCGAGCGCCATCTGGTCGTTCGACGAGAAGATCGCGGTGAAGTCGCGCACCCGCAGCAGCTCGCGGCCCGCGTAGTAGCCGAACTCCGCGGTCCAGTCGCCGAGGATCGGCGCCGTGGTCGGCACGTCCTGGTCGCTCATCTCGCGCAGGAACCCCTCCATGCGGGCCTCGGCCTCGATCCAGTCCTGGGGCCCGGCGAGATGGTAGATGCCGCGATGGCCGAGCTCGATCAGGTGGCGGGTGGCCAGCCGTGCGCCCGTCATCTGGTCGACCGAGAGCGCGTGGTCGTTCATCCGGCCGGTCGACTGCAGGGTCACGAACGGCAGGTCGAGCTGCATCTCGGCGAGGGTGTCGAACACGCGCACCTGCGGGGCGATCACCACGATGCCCTCCACCGCCTGGTCGAGCAGGTGGGTGATGGCGCGGCCGATCGAGCGCGAATCGGCCCCCTCGGCATTGGCCGTCACGACGAGGTAGCCGTGCAGCACCGCCGCCTCTTCGATGGCCTGGATGCTCGACGCCGGCCCGTACTCCGACCGCGACGAGGTCAGCACCCCGATGGCGTGCGAGCGGCTGGTCACGAGAGCCCGCGCGGCGCGGTTCGGCCGGTACTGCAACTCGGTCATCACGGCGAGCACGCGGCTCTTCGTCTCGTCGCGGATGCTCGGATGATTGTTGAGCACGCGGGAGACGGTCTGGTGCGACACCCCGGCGAGCCTCGCGACGTCGCGGATGCTCGGGGCACGCGGGCGCTTCGCCTCGGGAGGTGGTTCTGAGGTCACGTATCCGCTCGCATCGGTGCCGGTGTGCACGTTCACAAAGGGTGAGCGCAGTTACATTATGCACACTCCGGCCACGGATGCCCTGAGCAGGATGTGACTGTCACTCGACGCCCAGCGGGGCCGTGTGACAGTCACATCCGGTCCTCGTCACCGCACTCCGGCCGCCACCGGAGCGACGCCGGCGCGGATCGGCCGGGCCGAGAAGGTGACGCGGGCAACGCCCTCGCCCTCGCTCTCGGTGCGCACGCCGAGCCCGGCGGCCTCGGCGGCGAGCCGGCGCCACTCGAGCGCCCGCTCGACCTCAGGGTCGTGCCGGCGGCGGCTGTCGACGGTCACCACGAAGTCGGGGGCCAGGATGGCACCGGCCTCGGCGAACTGACGGTGCGCCGAGCGGATGAGTGCCGAGCCCCAGACCTCGGGGTGCGGGATCGAGGGGTGCACGGCGAGGCAGCGCAGCTCGACGGGGTGCACCGAGCCGACGGGGCCCCACCAGACTCCGCGGGCGACCGGACGGTCGTCGACGAAGGCGAGCCAGGTCCATTCGCGGCGCAAGGTGCCGGCGGCCAGGCCCCGGCCGAACTGCAGCGCGTCGACGGCGTCGACGGGATCGGGATTGACGAATTCGAGCAGCGCCCGGTCGTGGGCGCGACTGCTTGATGAGAACACGAGAAGACTTCTTCCATTGAGAGAACCAGGGAGGTGGAGCTGAGACGGCGCGGATGCGCGGAATCAGACGCGCCCGGCGGTGGGGCGCTTTCTGGTGACGAGCCAGCAGGGAGTCGGGAAGGACTAGCCTGCGAGCTTCGGAGTCAGGGAAAGCGCCGGATTGATGGAAATCATCAGGCTCACCTTCCCTTCTCATTCAATGGCGACGGTCTGTCGCGGTCTCCGACACTAGCGGCTGCGCGGGTTCCGCCGCAACCCCTCGGCGGAACCTCGCGCGACCGGGATCAGTGACCGCCCGGCCCGCCGGTGCGCCGCGGCAGCGTGAACACGAGGAGGAACGCCAGCAGCGCGAAGCCGACGCTCACCGCCATCGCGGAGGTGGCGGCCGTGC
>BADC01000312.1 GCA_000333435.1 Corynebacterium-like bacterium B27
GTCGAGGCCACCGCGAGCAGCAGCACCAGACCCTTGACGGCCTGCTGCCACTCGATGCCGATGCCCATGATCGACATACCGTTGTTGAGCACACCGATGATCAGACCACCGATGATGGCGCCGCCGATGGTGCCGACACCACCCTGCACCGCAGCGCCACCGATGAACGCCGCCGAGATGGCCTCGAGCTCGAAGCCGTCACCGGCCTTCGGGCCGGCGAGGTTGAGGCGGGCGGTGAAGATGAGGCCCGCGAGCGCCGCGAGGAAGCCCATGTTCACGAACAGCCAGAACGTGACGTTGCGGGTCTTGATGCCCGAGAGCTCCGCCGCGTGCAGGTTGCCGCCGATGGCGTAGATGTGACGGCCGAAGGTCGAGCGGTTCATCACGATGCCGTAGATGAGCACCAGCACCGCCAGCACGATGAGGGTGACAGGGATGCCCTTGTACGTCGCCAGGGCGTACGCGAACAGGCCGATCGCCACGGTCACGAGCACGAGCTTGGTGATGAACCAGGCGAAGGGCTCGACCTCCTGCCCGTAGTTCTGGCGGGCACGCCGGGTGCGGAACTGCTGCACGAACAGCGCGACGACCGCGATCGCCGCGATGCCGAGGGTCAGCGGGTCGAGCTCGAACTCGCCGAACACGTTGGTGAGGAAGCCGTTGCCGAGCGCCCGGTACTCCGCCGGGAACGAACCGATGTTCGCGTTGCCGAGCACGACGAGCGCGAGACCACGGAAGATGAGCATGCCGGCCAGCGTCACGATGAACGCCGGTATGCCGACGAAGGCGATCCAGAAGCCCTGCCAGACTCCCACGAGGGCGCCGACGAGCAGCGACAGGATGATCGAGAGCCACCACGGCAGCCCCCATTGCACGGCGAACACACCCGAGACGGCGCCGACGAACGCGGCCACCGAACCCACGGACAGGTCGATGTGGCCCGCGATGATGACCATCACCATGCCGATCGCGAGCACGAGGATGTACCCGTTCTGCACGATCAGGTTCGAAATGTTCTGCGGGCGCAGCAGGATGCCGTTGGTCAGGATGCTGAACAGCACCACCACCAGGATCAACGCGATGAAGATGCCGTTCTTGCCCGAGTCGCCGAGCACGTGGCTCAGGCGGTCGGTGAAACTGTTCTCGATCGGGTTGACT
>BADC01000311.1 GCA_000333435.1 Corynebacterium-like bacterium B27
CACGGTCAGTCCCGGGCGAGCGTTCACGAGCGGAACCAAGACATCGAACGATGCGCTGGCCACTTGCGGGGTGACGCGCGGGCGCCCGATCCGGGTACGGGGTACGGCCTCGAGCCAGACGGTCTGCCAGATGCCCGTGGTTCGGGTGTAGTAGCACTCATGGTTCTCATACCGGCTGGACTGCTTGCCCCGCGCCTGCGGCTCGTCACGGGTGTCCCGCGCCCGCAGCACGATGGTGATCGTCTCGCCGGCCCGCGCGATGTCGCGCAGATCGGCGGTACAGCGCCCCCGTCTACCTGCGCCTCTCCGACGGAGCGGTGCTCGGCTCGCCCGTCGCGGCGGCCGGCTCTTCGGTCACGGGCGGTCAGGCGCTCGTGCCGAACTCCCTCCTGACGCCCCCGACGGTCGCCGCAGGCGCCGCCGGGGCGTCGGGAACCCCCGCCGCCGGCGGCACGGACACCGCGAGCGCGCCTCCCGCGCCCGAGGCCCAGCCCGACGTACCGTGGCAGGGTGCGCTTCCCTCTCCGACCACGCGATGACCTCGCTCGCGTGACCGCAACACGATCCGACCCGCTGGAGACCTGAGTGAACGCATCCGCCAGCCGCAGCACCCGCCGTCGCGCCACCGTCGCCGTGTTCGGGGTGGTCGCCGTGGTGGCGGTGTTCGTGGTGCGGCTCGTGACCATCCAGGTGGTGCAGGCCGACACCCTGAACGCCGCCTCCTTCGACAAGCTCTCGGCCTCGAACGTGATCTACGGTCCGCGTGGCGACATCGTCGACGACGACGGCACCGTGCTCGCCACGACGGTGCTGCGCTACGACGTGACCGCGTCACCGAAATCGGTCACCGATTTCGACCGCACGGATGACGCGGGCACGACCACCACGGTCACTCCCACCCAGGCGGCGGGCGAGATCGCGGCCATCACCGGGCAGACGCCCGAGCAGGTCTACGGCATCCTCACCGCCGACCCGTCGTCGAATTTCGCCTACGTGGTGCAGGGCATCGACGTGGATGCGTTCCGCGCCATCCGCGACCTCGACATCCCCTGGCTCTACTACGAGTCGAACCCCGTTCGGACGTACCCGAACGGCGCGGTCGCCGGCAGCATCGTCGGCTTCATGGGGGAGGATGCCGACGGCAACCCCACCGGCAGCGCGGGCGTCGAGCAGCTCGACAACCAGTGCCTGGCCGGCAGCAACGGGCTCGAGACCTACGAGCGCGGCGCCGACGGGGTCGCCATCCCGGGCAGCACCGTCACCACCACACCGGCGAAGCCCGGTGGCACCGCCGTGCTCACCCTCGACAGCGACCTGCAGTGGTTCTCGCAGCAGGCGCTCGCCGCGCGGGTGCAGGAGACCGGCGCCGCCTGGGGCACCGTGGTGGTGCAGGAGGTCAAGACCGGCAAGCTCCTCGCCGTCGCCGACTACCCGAGCGTCGACCCGAACAACATCGACGGCACGCCCGCCGAGAACCGCGGCTCGATCGCGTTCCAGGCGCCGTTCGAGCCGGGCTCGACCTTCAAGGCGCTCACCGCCGCATCCGTTCTCGACGCCGGCCTCGCGAACGTCGGCACCCAAGTGGAATCGCCCTACATCTACACGGATGCGAACGGCGCGTCGACCCGCGACAGCGAGTTCCACGTCGACCCGCTACGGCTGACCTTCGCCGGCGTCATCCAGGAGTCCTCCAACACCGGAACGGCGATCCTCGGCGAGATGCTGACGCCCCAGCAGCGCTTCGACTACATGACGAAGTTCCACATCGGCTCCTCCAGCGAGGTCGGCTTCCCGGCCGAGTCGGGCGGCATCCTGCACCCGTGGGACGAGTGGGACGACCAGACCAACCTCACCACCACCTTCGGCCAGGGCCTCGCGACCACGGCGGTGCAGATGGCGAGCGTGTACCAGGCTCTCGGCCACGGGGGCGTGCGGCTGCCGGTGCAACTCGTGTCGGGCTGC
>BADC01000310.1 GCA_000333435.1 Corynebacterium-like bacterium B27
ACTACCTCTACGGGTTGCACCCGGGCACGGAGCACGTCTGGAAAATCGGCAAGGGCGTTCGCCTCTTCGTCGGTCTCGAGGCGATCGGCGAGGCCGACGAGAAGGGCATGCGCACGGTCATGACCACGCTCAACGGGCAGCTGCGCCCGGTGAACGTGCGCGACCGTTCGGTCAAGGTCGAGGCGAAGGCGGCGGAGAAGGCCGACGGCTCGAAGCCCGGTCAGGTGCCGGCGCCGTTCTCCGGCGTCGTGACGCTGAAGGTCGAGGAGGGCGCGCAGGTCGCCGCGGGCGAAGCCGTCGCAACCATCGAGGCGATGAAGATGGAGGCCGCGATCACGACCCCGGTCGCCGGAACCGTCACGCGACTGGCCATCCCGAAGACCCAGCAGGTGGAGGCCGGCGACCTCATCGTCGTCGTCACGCCGTGACGGTCCGGGAGATCCGTCTCTTCGGAGACCCCGTGCTGAAGACCGTCTCCGACCCGGTCGTCGACATCGACGACCGGGTGCGGGGCCTGGTCGCCGACCTGCTCGACAGCGTGCGCGTGCCCGGTCGTGCCGGTGTGGCGGCCTCGCAGATCGGTGTGAACCTGCGGGTGTTCAGCTACAACGTCGACGGCGAGGTGGGGTACATCATCAACCCCGTGCTCGTTGAGGTGTCGGGCGAGCCGGAGCTGATCGACGAGGGGTGCCTCTCGGTGCCCGATCTGTGGTTCAAGACGTCGCGGTACCCGTTCGCGCGAGCGACGGGCATCGACCTCGACGGCAACCCGATCGAGGTGTCGGGCACGGGTGTGCTCGCGCAGGCGCTGCAGCACGAGACCGATCACCTCGACGGGCTGCTCTACCTCGACCGCCTCGACAAGCCGACTCGGCGCGAGGCGATGAAGCAGGTGCGCGAGTCGTCGTGGTTTTGAGTAGTAAGTACTCATAACGGCCTCGGGTCGAGGGCTGTGAGTCTGGAGGAAATATCACTACCTCCTGACGAAAGTAGTTCTCATGCGACCCCGAACCTCATTCCTCTTCGGTGGCGCCGCGACGGCGCTCGCCGTGACTGCGGCGCTGCTTGGCTCCGCGGCTTCCGCTCAGGCGTACGCCCCCTCGAGCCCCGTCTGTCCGCCGACGGTCGCCACCCAGGGCATCGCGATCCCGT
>BADC01000309.1 GCA_000333435.1 Corynebacterium-like bacterium B27
GGGCCCCGAAACCGTGCTCACCGACCCGAACGGGCCCCCCAACGTTTGGGGCGCCCCCGGAATGGACGCGCTGCTCACCACCAAGAGGCCGTTGCACATCTTCCAGCAGGTCTCGCCGACGACGCCCGCGTCGGCCGTGCTCGAGCGCGGCGGCGCCGTCATCCCCGAAGAGGTCGTGCGGGGACGGCTGTGGGACGACGTGACCACGAACCTCGGCGAGGGCAACCCGTTCGACTACGGCGAGGTGTCGACCGGCCGGTTCCGGGAGGCGCTCGTCGCCGGCCGCCGCATCACGGGGCACACCGCCGCGCAGACCGCGGAGTCGCTCTGGGGCTACCTCGCGGCGGGCGTCGGCGACGACCACAACTCCGCCACCATCGACGAGGTGCTCGAGCGCGTGCGCCTGGGCGCGATGATCACGGTGATGGGGGCCTCGCTCACCGACAACACCGTGCCGATCTTCTCCGACCTCGAGAAGGTCGCGCCCGCACTCCGTAGCCTCTGCTTCTGCGCCGACGACAAGCACGCGCTCGACCTCAGCACCGAGGGGCACATCGACCACCACGTGCGCCAGGCCATCCGCTTCGGCGTCGATCCGCAGCTGGCGTACCGGATGGCGACCACACAGCCCGCGGCCTACTACCGGCTCGACCAGGTGCTCGGCCTCCTCGCCCCGTCGCGGCTGGCCGACCTGCAGATCATCCCCGACCTCGCCGAGGTGCGGCCCTCGGTGGTCGTCGTCGAGGGCCGGGTGGTGGCCCGCGACGGCGTCGCCCTTTTCGAGAACACCGACGAGCTGCCCGAGTGGATGACCGACACCGTCCGTCTCCCCGACACTCTCGACCCCGCGATTTTCGAGGTCCGCGCGCCCGACCCGGCGGCCACGACCGCGCGGGTGCGGGCGATGGAGATGTACAAGGGCTACTTCAAGCACGAGTTCGAGGCCGAG
>BADC01000308.1 GCA_000333435.1 Corynebacterium-like bacterium B27
TCCTCGCGTGGCGGTGCTCCGCTGGTGGGTATCGTAGTCTGCTCCGTGACCCACCCGAGAACCTCCGAGCGAGCAGGAGCGCCATGAACCCGTCACTGGAGGGCATCACGATCTGGGACGGCGTCTCGGTCGCCGGCCCGCGTCGGCTCGAGTGGTCGGGCGACCGCATCGAATCGGTGCAGCCCGCCGACGACCGATTCCCCGGGCTCAGCGTCATCCCCGGTCTCGTCGACACCCACGTGCATCTCGACACCAGCGTGCTCGACGGCGCAGGCCCGGGCGACGCCTGGCCGCTCGTCACCCCCGACGAGGAGAAGGCGATGCACGTGGCGGCCCACGCCCTCCGTTTCGCGGCATCCGGTGTGACGACCCTGCGCGACCTCGCCGCGACCTCCGTGCAGATCGCGGTCGGCAGGGCCTTCGACCAGGGCGTGCTCGACGGTCCGCGGCTGCTCGCGAGCGGGCCGGTGGGGATGACGGCCGGCCATGGCGACCTGTTCACCCCGCCGCGGTTCCGCGACCGCCCGCCCGTGGCCGACTCGCCGGACGAGTGCCGCCGGCTGGTGCGGCAGTGGGCGCGGGAGGGTGCGTCCGGCATCAAGATCTACACCAGCGGCGGCATCTTCTCGATGGGCGACCGGGTCGGCTGGCGCAACCAGACCCGCGCCGAGATCGCGGCCACCGTCGACGAGGCGCACGCCCTGCAGCTGCGCGTCGCCGCGCACGCGCACACCGCGGAGGGGATCGACATCGCGCTCGCCGAGGGCGTCGACTCGATCGAGCACGCGACCGGCGTGACCGAGGAGCAGTTCGCCGCCCTTGTGGCCGCGGACATGCCGGTGGGCCCGACCCTGCTGATCAACGATCAGGTCGCGGCCGGCGGCAACGGCATCCGCGCCGAGTCGAGCGAGAAGGCGCGGGACGTCGTGGCCGGCCGCGACCCGGCGTTCCGGGCGGCTGCGCGCGCGGGCGTGCGCTTCGTGCTCGGCACCGACGCCAACGGCCGGTTCGTGCGCCACGGGGGGCAGCTCGACGAGCTGCGGGCCATGCAGCAGCTCTTCGACTGGACCGCCGAGCGCGCGCTGGTCTCGGCCACCTCCGACGCGGCCGCGAGCCTCGGGCTCGGCTCGAGCCTCGGCCGGGTGGCCGAGGGGTACCACGCCGACTTCGTGGTGGTGCGCGGGCGGCCCTGGGAGAGCCTCGACGAGCTCACCACCGACCGCATCGTGGCTGTCGTCAGCCGCGGCCGCGTGCTGGCCGGGCAGCTGCCGGGTTGACCGACACGCCCTAGTTCCAGAAGCCGAGGTGCGCCTGGGCGGCCTCGTCTTCGAGGTGCGGGCCCGAGACCGCGATCTCGCGCTGCCCACGCGCGAACACCTCGCGGCACGGCAGCGAGAACGTCGGATTCTCGGGGTGATCGCCCGTGAGTTCGAGCAGCCGGCGCTCCGAGAGGGCGTACACCACCCGGTCGATCCCGGTCCAGTAGACCGCCCCCGAGCACATCGCGCAGGGCTCGGCGCTCGTGTAGAGCGTGCTGCCGGCCATGCCCTCGGCGCCGAGCGCCCGGAAGGCGGCCGCGACCGCGCGCATCTCGGCGTGCTGGGTGGGGTCGCCCTCGGGCGGCAGCGAATTGTTGCCGAACGACGCCACGATGGTGCCGGCGGCATCCGTCACGACGGCGCCGAACGGATGCTTGCCCTCGGCCCGGGAGCGTTCGGCCACGAGCAGACTCTCGCGGAGGAGCTCCGCGTCGGCGGGCAGCAGGTCGTCGGTCATGGGTCCTCCACATGTGTACAAGAGCGATTCGAGTCGCTTCGAGGATTCCATGAAATCGCGCGAATACGTCATTGTGTTACGCCGCGGTTACGGTCTCGAAACAAGTTGCGCTGAACTTGTGAACAAGTGCGGAGCGCCGGTTAGCCTGCTGGACGCACCGCTTTCCGCATCTCCGAAAGGTCCGAATGTCCACCCAGGCCCCTGCACCCGCCGCCTCGCGCATCGACGAGCAGGACATCCGCCTGCTGCCGAAGGCCGAGGTGCACGTGCACCTCGAGGGGACGTTCGCGCTGGCCGACATCCTGCGGTTGGCGAAGGAGAACGGCGCCACCCTGCCGGGCCCGGCGGTGACGCTCTTCGACGTGAGCACGCACGACGAGTTCGTGATGCCGGAGGTGACGACCGGCGGCACCGGGCAGGGGGTCGGCGTGGCCGGGCTCAGCGGGTTCCTCCGCTTCCTCGACTGGCAGTGCGGCCTGGTGCGCACCGCCGAGCAGGCCGCTCGGGTGGCGTACGCGTTCGCAGCGCGACAGTCGGCATCGGGCATCCGGTACTCCGACGTCATCGTCAACCCGACCCACTGGAACGCGTGGCGGGGGCGGGAACTCGACCTGATGGACGCGCTCGCCGCGGGCCTCGACGAGGCGGAGCAGGACGGTCTCTGCTCGGCCAACATCGCCTACTCGCTGCTGCGCACGCAGACGGCCACCGAGGCCGACGACATCGTCGCGGACCTGGCCGCCCGGCGACCGCGCCGGGTGCTGGCACTCAGCGTCGACGGCGACGAGAAGGCGAGCGGCCGAACCGGCGAGAAGTTCCGCTCCGCCTTCCGCGCCGCCGAGGCCGCTGGCCTGCGGCGCACCGTGCACGCGGGGGAGTCGAGCGGCCCGGAAGGGGTGTGGGACGCGATCGAGCACCTGCACGCCGAACGCATCGACCACGGTGTGCGCGCCGTCGAGGACGACGCGCTGATGCGCCGTCTCATCGACGACGACATCCCGCTCGATCTCTGCCCGCGCTCGAACATCACCCTCGGCCTCTACCCCGATTGGGCGTCGTACCCGCTGGCCCGCCTGCTCGACGCCGGGGTGCGGGTCACCCTCAACACCGACGACCCGGCACCCCTCGCGAGCACGCTCGACCAGGACTGGGCCGTTGCGGCCGCCGCCTTCGGCCTGGACCGCGCCGATCTGGAGCACCTGGCCGCGGAGTCCATCCGCGCCTCGTTCGCCGACGACGACCTCAAGCGGGACCTGCTCGACGAGCTCGCCGCGCTGACCGCGCCGCGGGAGGTCGCATGAGTGCAGCTCGGTCCCGGCCCGTGCTCCGTGACGCCCGGAGCGTGCGCGGCCTCGTGGCCCTCGCCGTCGCGCTGGTGGTCGCGGTCACCGTCGTGCTGGTGGTCGTGACGGGCGCATCGCGTTCGCGCGCCGAGGCAGCGGTCGCCGACGGCACCGCGATCGCCCTCGCCCCGGTCGTGGCCGCCTGGCCCGACGGATACGCCGTCACGGGCACGAAGTCCGAGCCGCTCTACGTCGAGCACATCACGTCCACCCGCACCGGCGACCGCTACGCGCTCACCATCGAGGTGGTGGCTCAGGGCGACACCCCGCTCGGGGTGCAGCGCTCGGCGGTGCAGTTGGGCGACGACGGCGCGGTGCAGTGGATCGACGGATGCACGAAGCCGGCCGCTCAGTGCTCCGACGACCCCGGTCTCCGCGGCTTCCTCAGCCAGGCCGCGCTGCTCGGTGCGCTCGAGCGGGGCGTGCTCCCCGCCGACGCCACCGGCGTCGCCCGCACCCTCCACGGGCATCCGGTCGTCTGCGTCTCGGATCGCGCCCTGCACCCGGCCGACCCGCCCGTGGTCGAGGGGCTCGACCCCTGCTTCTCGATCTCGACCGGTGCCCTGCTCGGGCACTGGTCGACCCCCAGCGCGGCCTTCGTCGGCCCGACCCTCGCCGAGGGGCTCGTCGACGAAGCCCGCTGAGTCCTGCTCCACCCCCACCCCCCAAGCACCACTCCTGCCTCACCCTCCCGAAAGGATCACCATGAGAAGAAGAACCGCCTCCCTCCTCGGCGCTCTCGCCCTCGCCACCACCGCCGCGCTGACCCTGGCCGGCTGCAGCTCCTCCGGCTCGGCGACGCCGAGCGACAGCGCCACCAGCGGCGCCAAGGTCATCAAGGTCGGCGCGCTGACCCCCGGCAACACCAACGACGGAGCCTTCAACCAGGCCCTCGCCGACGCCCTCGCGAAGCTGAAGGACGAAGGGCTCATCGACTACGAGCTGCGCGACCAGATGTCCGACCCTGCCGCCAGCGAACCGGTGATCGCCGACTTCGCCAGCCAGGGTTACGACCTCATCATCGGTCACGGCATCGAACTCGGCGACGCGGTGTTCTCGGTCGCGCAGCAGTTCCCGGACGTGAAGTTCACCGCGTCGGGTGGCCCCGACATCCTGGACAAGTTCACCGACAACGTCGAGACCTGGACCTACGACACCCCGCAGGTCGGCTACCTCTCCGGCTACATCGCGGGTGCCACCGGCGTGTCGCCGATCGGTCGCGTGGAGAGCCTGGAGCTCGACTTCGTGAAGGCGACCGACGCGTTCTTCCAGCAGGGCGTCACCGCCGCCAACCCGTCCGCCGAGCTGCTGCCGGTGGTCTACGCGGGTAGCTTCGACGACGCGCAGGCGGCCGCGGCAGCCACCACCGGGCTCGTCGGCCAGGGCGCCAAGCTCGTCTACACCACCGGTGACGGCATCGCGACCGGCGTCGGGTCGGCTGCGGCCGAGGCCGGCGTGCTGAGCGTGGGCGTCTCCTCCGCCGCCGGCGAGGCCGCGCTGGCGAACAACGTCTCGACCGTCGACCTCGACATGTACCCGATCGTCAAGGCGTGGGTCGAAGAGGTCGCCGACGGGAAGTTCGGCGGCAAGGGCGTCACCTCGACGATCCAGAACGGCGGCATCGTCTACGCGCCGATCAACGATGTCGACGGGAAGGTTCCGGCCGACGCCGTCAGCAAGGTCGAGGACGTCATCGCGGGCATCACCGACGGATCCGTCACGATCGGCTGATGACCGTCTCACCCCAGGAGATGGATCGCGCCCTCCAGGCGCGGTCCATCTCCAAGAGCTTCGGGCCGGTGCGTGCCCTGACCGACGTGTCGATCCTGGTGCGCCCCGGTGCCGTGCACGCACTGGTCGGCGAGAACGGGGCGGGCAAGTCGACGCTCGCCAAGGCGCTCGCCGGCATCGAGCGGCCGACCAGCGGCACGATGACCATCGGCGGCCGCCCGTTCGCCCCGGCCGACCGGGCCGATGCGAAGCGGGCGGGCATCAACATGGTGCCCCAGCAGCTCAGCCTCGTCGGCGAGCTCAGCCTGGTCGAGAACTTCCTGCTCGTAGGCCGGAATCGCATCGCCCGGCGGCGGCAGGCGCGCGCCCTCCTCGCCGCGACCCTCGAGCGCGCCCGCGTGGAGGTCGACCTCGACGCCCCCACCGCCACGCTCACGCAGGCGCACCGCCAGCTCGGTGAGATCGTGGTCGCGCTCGCCGAGGGAGCGCACACGCTCATCCTCGACGAGCCGACGGCGAGCCTCGGCCCGCTCGAGGTGGGCGGCTTGTTCGAGCACCTGCGATCGCTGTGCGCGCTCGGCACCGCCGTGGTGCTCATCACCCACCGCCTCGACGAGGTGCGGCAGGTCGCCGACGACATCACGGTGCTCTCCCACGGCGAGAACGTGCACAGCGGCACCGCCGCCGGACTCCAGCCGGCCGAGATCGCGCGACTCATGGTGGGCGAGCTCCCGCCGCCGGTGGCCCGCGTGGAGCGCACGCCGGGTGACGTGGTGCTCGCGGTCTCCGGCGTCACCGCGGCCGCGCCGCGGGATGCCCGGCTCGACGACGTCTCGTTCGCGGTGCGCTCGGGCGAGATCGTGGGCATCGCCGGGGTGGCCGGCAGCGGCCAGAACCTCCTGCTCGACGTGCTCGGCGGCTTCGTGCGCCCCGAATCCGGGCGCGTGGAGCTCGACGGCGCGGAGCTCGCCTCGGCCGCCGCCTTCCAACGGGCCGGGCTCGCCTGGATCCCGGAGGAACGCACCGAGGCCGTGGTGCCGACCATGAGCCTCGCCGAGAACCTCACGGTCTACCGGAACGCGGTGGGCGCTGCCGGAGGCGGCCCGCACGCCGCCCGCACGGGGCGCGACGAGGTCGCGGAACGGCTCCGCGCGTTCGACGTGCGACCGGTGCGACCCGAGCTGCCCGCGGCGGGTCTCTCGGGCGGCAACCAGCAGAAACTCCTCGCCGCGCGCGAGCTCGCGGATGCTTCCGCACCGCGCGTGGTGCTCGCCTACGGGCCCACCCAGGGCCTCGACCTCCGTGCCGCGCGCGCCATCCGTGAGCGCTTGACCGGTCTCGCGGCCGGCGGTGCCGCCGTCGTGGTGGCATCGCACGATCTCGAAGAGGTGCTCGACGTCGCCGACCGCGTGCTCGTGATGTTCGGCGGTCGCATCGTCGCCGACCTCCCCGTGGCGGCGGCCACGACCGACCGCCTCGGGCGCGCGATGGCGGGACTCACCGACGAACCGGAAGGCGGCCAGGCATGACC
>BADC01000307.1 GCA_000333435.1 Corynebacterium-like bacterium B27
GTGGGTGGGCGCGCTCGCCGTGGTGCTCAGCATCGGGCTGATCGGATGGTCGGGCTGCCCCATCCTCGAAGTCGACGTGCCCACGGCCGACCGCAACAAGACCCGCACCATGCAGTTCGGCACCGCCATGTTCATCGTGGGCAGCGCGCTCGCCGTGTTCGCGGTGCTGCTCGGCCCGGGCGGCGCACCGGGCGCGTGACGCCGGGCGCGTGACGCCGGCGCGCGGCGCCGTGCCGCGCCTCAGCGGCGCGAGCGCGCCGGCGTCTGCGGCCGCAGCCGGATGAGCCGCTGAGGCCCCTCCTCCTCGAGCTCCGCGATGTCCGAACGCGACGCGAGGAACTCGGTGAAGGAGCGGTAGCCGAGCGGCTTCTCGTTGAACGACGGGTCCATGCGGCGCATCTGGTTCTTCACCGTGCCGGTGTTCAGCCACTCGTCTGCATCGCCCTTGGCGTGCCCGATCTGCAGTGCTCGCACCAGCAGTTCGGTGGCCACCGTCTGCGGGTCGATGTCCTCCGCCGGCTCCGGCTCGTCGTAGGACGTGTCGTCGCTGTGCGAGAAGGTCGGCACGGTGACCCGGCGGGAACGCGCCGGCGTCTTCTTCGCGGCGCCCGCATCCGCATCCGGCGCGGCCGGTTCTGCGGCCTCGGCCGTTTCCGCCGCCTCGGCCGGTGCGGTCGCGGCCGCCCGCCGGCCCGAGGGCTTGCGCGCGGGCGGCGCCGCGGCGGCGGTGGTGGCGGCGACCTTCTCGACGCCGGGCAGCGAGTCGTAGTCCTCGAACTCGTCGCAGGCCGCGGCGAGCGAGGTGCTGGTCGAGCCCGCGACGCCGATGCCCACCACGAACCGCCCCAGCCGCTTCGACTTCTGGGCGAGCGCGATGTAGTCGGAGTCGCCCGCCACGATGATGATGTGCGTGAGGTCGGGCAGCCGGAACAGGTCTTCGACCACGTCGACCGCGAGCCGGATGTCGGCGCCGTTCTTCGTGCCCCGCGTGGTCGTGGTGAACAGCTGGGTGAGGTCGACCGCGCGCGACATCAGCTGCCGCTGGTAGCTCGCGTTGACCGGAACCGACCAGTCGGCATAGGCCCGGTTCACCACCAGCGTGCCGAACGACGCGGCGAAGTCGATGATGGCGCTGAAGTCGACCGTCGCCGCCGCCAGGCGGGCGGCGACCTCCGGGTCGGCGTCGGGGCTCGTGCGGTCGAAGTCGCGGATGCCGTCGCGCTGGAACGCGTTGCGCCCGTGCAACTGCTGGTAGCGCGAGATGACGATGTTGTCGAAGTCGATGTACAGGCCGACGCGTGCGTCGTTCGGTTCGGTGATGGCAGGCTCCCTGGCTCGTTGCTCCAGTCTCCCGTGCCGACGGCTCCGGGGCAATTCCTCTGCCGGTATCGTGAGCAGCATGCCGAAGATCGATCTCGCATCCGCCAGCTGGACCGACGTGCGCGACCACGTCGCCGCGGCCACTCGATCGCGTTCCTCCCGTTCGGTGCGCTCGAGCAGCACGGCCCGCACCTGCCCTTGTCGACCGACACGATCCAGTGCGCCGAGCTCGCCTCCCGG
>BADC01000306.1 GCA_000333435.1 Corynebacterium-like bacterium B27
GTTGACGGAATCGGATGCATCGTTCCGGCAGCAAGTGGAGACTCGATGTTTGCGCAAACGGTGCGCCGGGACGGAACGCAACAGGCCGTACTCGACGACCCAGGGTGAGGGTGTGGCCGAGGGGTGCGACCGGAGGCCGCGCCCCTCGACCGCGCCCTCACGTGTCGCGTCGCGCCGGACAGGGACCGGCGCGACCCAGGCTGCCCGAGCGAAGCCCGGGCCGCCCGGCAACCAGCACAGCTACAACTTGTCGCGCCACGCGATCAGGTCGCGCACCGCCTGCAGGTCGAGGTCGGGGCCGGTGATACCGAGGGTGAAGAGGGTGACGCCGAGTTCGAGCTGGCGGTCCATGTCGGGCAGGCCGTCGCCGCGGGCACCGCGGGTGCCGACCGAGATCTCGATGTCGCCGAAGTCGCGTCCGACCGTCGAACACCACTCGCGCAGCACGCCGAGCTTGCGCTCGAGCGTGTCGGTGTCGCTGAAGGAGTGCCAGATGTCGGCGTGCTCGGCCACGATGCGGAGCGTCTTCTTCTCCCCGCCGCCACCGATCAGCACCGGGATGTCGCGCGTGGGCGCCGGGTTGAGTGCCGCCCACCTCTTCTCGATGCGCGGCAGCGCCTCCGAGAGCGCGTCGAGCCGCTGGCCCGCCGTGCCGAACTCGTAGCCGTACTCGTCGTAGTCGCGCTCGAACCAGCCCGAGCCGATGCCGAAGACGAGGCGACCGGGCTCGCCGTCGCGGGCCGAGATGTGGTCGACGGTGCGCGCCATGTCAGCGAGCAGGTCGGGGTTGCGGTAGCTGTTGCAGGTCACGAGCGGACCGAACTGGATGCGCGAGGTCTGCTCGGCCCACGCGGCCAGCATCGTCCAGCCCTCGAAGTGCAGCCCGTCGGGCTCACCCGAGAGCGGGAAGAAGTGGTCCCAGTTGAAGGCGATGTCGACGCCGAGGTCTTCGAGTTCGGCGAGGGTGTCGCGGATGGTCTGGTAGGAGGAGTGCTGCGGCGCGATCTGCACGCCGACGCGCACTGGACGAGACGAAGAAGTTGTCATACCGCAAGCATATTCAGCGCAGGAAGCGTTGCAGTGCCTGAAGTTCTTCGGGGCTCGGGTTCGGCGTGCCGTCGGCGGCCTTGGCGCCCAGGCCGAAGCCCGCGCCGCCGCCGTTGCCCGCCGCCACGACCGGCTTCTCCCCCGCCGCGCGCGCCGCGTTCTCGGCGGCGCGCTTCGCGGGGTTGCCCGAGCGCGAACCGCTCTTCTTCTTGGCCTGCTGCTTGCCGCGGCCGCCGCCGAAGCCCGCGCCCGGGATCGGCCCCATGCCGGGAACGTTCGGCACGCCACCCTTGGCGACCGTCTTCATCATCTTCGCTGCCTGCTCGAAGCGCTGCACGAGCGAGTTCACGTCGGTGACGGTCATGCCCGAACCGCGGGCGATGCGCAGGCGCCGCGACCCGTTCAGGAGCTTGGGGTTCTTACGTTCGGCGGGCGTCATCGACTGGATGATCGCCTCCGTCCGCACGATCTCCTTCTCGTCGAAGTTCTCGAGCTGCTGCTTCAGCCCGCCGGCACCCGGCAGCATGCCCATCATCTTCTTGATGGAGCCGACGTTGCGCAGCTGCTGCATCTGCTTCAGGAAGTCGTCGAGCGTGAACGAGTCGGTCGCGAACTTCTCGGCGACCTTCAGCGCCTCCTCTTCGTCGAAGGCCGATTGGGCCTGCTCGATGAGGGAGAGGATGTCGCCGAGGTCGAGGATGCGCGAAGCCATGCGATCCGGGTAGAACGGCTCGAAGTCGTCGAGGGTCTCACCGGTCGAGGCGAAGATGATGGGCCGGCCGGTGACGGATGCGACGGAGAGCGCCGCACCACCGCGCGCGTCGCCGTCGAGCTTCGTGAGCACGACGCCGGTGAAGTCGACGCCCTCCTGGAACGCCCGGGCGGTGGCCACGGCGTCTTGACCGATCATGGCGTCGATGACGAAGAGCACCTCGTCGGGATCGGTGGCCTTGCGGATGTCGGCGGCCTGCTTCATCATCTCGGCGTCGACGCCGAGGCGGCCGGCGGTGTCGATGATGACCGTGTCGTACTGCTTGTCGACGGCGTACTTGATCGAGTCCTTCGCCACCCGCACCGGGTTGCCGACGCCGTTGCCGGGCTCCGGCGCGTAGACCGGGACGCCGGCCTGGCCGCCGACGATCTGCAGCTGGTTGACGGCGTTCGGCCGCTGAAGGTCGGCGGCGACGAGCAGCGGCGTGTGGTTGTCCTTCGCCAGCCACTTCGCGAGCTTGCCCGCGAGGGTGGTCTTACCGGCACCCTGGAGGCCGGCGAGCATGATGATGGTCGGCGGCCGCTTCGCGAACTCGAGCCGGCGCTGGGTGCCGCCGAGGATCTGCACGAGCTCCTCGTTGACGATCTGCACCACCTGCTGCGCCGGGTTCAGCGCCCGGTTCACCTCGTCGCTCAGCGCCCGCTCGCGCACGTGACCGGTGAACTCCTTCACGACCTCGAGCGCGACGTCGGCGTCGAGCAGGGCGCGCCGGATCTCGCGCACGGTCGAGTCGACATCGGCGGGGCTCAGCTTTCCCTTCGTGCGGAGGTTCTTGAAGGTTTCGGCGAGCCGGTCCGAGAGGTTTCCAAAAGTAGCCATCGTGCATCCAGTTTAACCGGTCTCACCTGGGCATCGGGCGGATCGCGCATTTCATTAGCCAAGCTAATGAGCGTATGCTAACTACATGCCCGTCGAGACGCCCGCCCGCACCCTGAGCGCCGAGCTGCGCGCCGCGACCCTGCGACTGGCGCGCCGCCTCCGCCGCGAGCGCGCCGGCGAGGAACTCACCGACGGCCAGTCCGGAGTGCTGGGCCTGCTGCTGCGCGAGGGGCCGATGACTCCGGTCGCGCTGAGCGCCGCCGAGCACGTGACGCCGCCGTCGATGAACCGCACCCTGAACGCCCTCGAACTCGCCGGCTACATCGAGCGCACCCGCAGCGCCGACGACCGTCGGCTGGTGCTCGTGACGGTGACGGATGCGGGCCATCGGCTCGTGCTGGAGACCCGCCGCCGGCGGGACGCCTGGCTCGACCAGCGACTGGCCGCGCTCAGCCCGGACGAACTCGAGGTGCTCGACCGGGCCGCGCACATCCTGCGCAGGATGATCGACGAATGAGCGCGATGTTCCGCTCGCTCGCGAGCATCAACTACCGCATCTGGTTCGCCGGCGCCCTGGTCTCGAACGTCGGCACCTGGATGCAGCGCACGGCCCAGGACTGGATCGTGCTCACCGACCTCACGAACCATGACGCCGCCGCCCTCGGCATCACGGTGGCGCTCCAGCTCGGCCCGCAGCTGCTGCTCGTGCCGGTCTCGGGGCTGATCGCCGATCGCCTGAACAAGCGGCACACGCTCATGGCGACGCAGATCGCGATGGGTGTGCTGGGTCTCGCTCTCGGCATCATCGTCATCACAGGGCTCGCCCAGCTCTGGATCGTCTACGTCTTCGCGCTCCTGCTCGGCATCGCGTCGGCGATCGACGCCCCGGTGCGGCAGACCTTCGTGGCCGAGCTGGTCTCGGGCGCGAACGTGTCGAACGCGGTCGCGCTCAACTCCGCGTCGTTCAATGCCGCCCGCACCATCGGACCCGCCATCGCCGGGTTGCTGGTGGCTGCGATCGGCGCCGGCTGGGTGTTCGTGATCAACGCCGTGACCTTCGCGGCGGTCGTGGTGTCGCTGAAGTTCATCCGCATCGGCGCCGCGCAGCTGATGAAACAGGCGCCCCGGGCGAAAGGCCAGCTGCTCGCCGGGTTCCGTTACGTGCGAGGCCGGCCGGACCTTCTCATCATCTTCGTGATCGTGTTCGTGATCGGCACCTTCGGGTTCAACTACCAGATCTTCACCTCGACCATGGCCACCGTGGAGTTCGGCCAGGGTTCGGCGGGGTTCGGCCTGCTGACCTCGATCATGGCGGTCGGGTCGGTGGCGGGCGCGCTCGTCTCGGCCAGCCGGGACCGGCCGCGGGTGCAACTGGTGTTCCTCGCGAGCGCCGCCTTCGGGGTGAGCGCGCTCGCCGCTGCGCTGGCGCCGAGCTATTGGGTGTTCGCCGGCGCGCTGGTGCTGATCGGATTCGCGGGGCAGGTGCTCATGACCACGGCTAACGGCACGGTGCAGACCACGACCGATCCCACCATGCGCGGCCGCGTCATGGCGCTCTACATGGCCATCTTCATGGGCGGTACCCCGATCGGCGCTCCGCTCGTCGGGGCGATCGCGAACACGCTGGGCCCGCGCTGGGCGCTCGGGGTCGCGGCGGCCGCCGGGGTCGTCGCCTTCCTCGTCGGCGCCGTCTGGCTGGTCGTGCACCGCCGGCTGCGGGTGCTTATGGGCGCCGACTGGCGGCCGCATCTGGTCTCGGCCGCACCGGCGGCGAGACGCTCACGGGATCGGTGCGCGCCTTACCGCCGGCCGCACGCGGGGCTGA
>BADC01000305.1 GCA_000333435.1 Corynebacterium-like bacterium B27
ACCGGCATCGTCGTCGAGGCGCTGGCGAAGGTGACCGGTTGGGGTCTGTCGAGCGTGGTCGGCCGCGCTCCCGCGCCGCTCGCGCTGCCGGCGGCCCGGATCGTGCCGTAGCCCGCGCTCGCACCGCCCGGGTCGGGAATATCCTCGCTCCGGGCGCGTTGCGGTATAACAGTTGTAAGAAACGTGCTCCGGGGTCAGTGAGAATCTGAACCGGCGGTGACAGTCCGCGAGCTCGTCCCGCTGTTCGCAGCGGGCGGGTTGATCTGGTGGAATTCCAGAACCGACGGTGATGGCAGTGCCGCAAGGCCTGTCGAGTCCGGATGGGAGGAAGCACGGGCGGCCCGGCGATCGCGGGGCGGCCGGCGCATTCTCGCGCACCCCCGGGGCCACGTCAGCAGACGAGGACCGGATGAACGCCACCACCACCGAGGCCGCCGCGATGGCTCGCGCCCTCGAGCTCGCCCTGCGGGGGCCGCGCCACGGCGTGAACCCGCAGGTGGGGTGCGTGCTGCTCTCCCCCGCCGGCGAGGTCATCGCCGAGGGCTGGCACCGCGGCGCCGGAACGGCGCACGCCGAGGTCGACGCCCTGTCGAAGCTCGCCGATCCCGCGCTCGCCCGGGGCGCGACCGCCGTCGTGACCCTGGAGCCGTGCAACCACCAGGGCCGCACCGGCCCGTGCAGCGTCGCCCTGATCGAGGCCGGCGTCGCCCGCGTCGTCTACGCCGTGGCCGACCCGGGCGAACGCTCGCACGGCGGCGGCGAGCGGATGCGCGCGGCCGGCCTCGAGGTCGAGCAGGGCCTCGGCGCCGAGGCCGTCGAGGAGGCCATCCGCCCCTGGCTGACCGCCGTGCGCCTGCACCGCCCGTTCGTCACCGTGAAGTGGGCGTCGAGCCTCGACGGGCGCGCCGCGGCGGCCGACGGCACGAGCCAGTGGATCACCGGATGGGCTGCGCGCGCCGACGTGCACCGGCGCCGCGCCGACGCCGACGCGATCGTGGTGGGCACGGGCACGGTGCTCGCCGATGACCCGGCGCTCACGGCGCGCGACGACGCTCCGACCGCTGACGGCGGGGGCGGCCTGCTGCCCCATCAGCCGGCACCCGTCGTGATCGGCACCCGCCCGGTGCCGGCCGGGGCACGGGTGCACGGGCATCCGCAGCCCCTCCGGGTGTTCGCCACACACGACCTCGCCGCCGTGCTCGACGAGCTCTACGCCGACGAGGTGCGGTCGGTGTTCGTGGAGGGCGGCCCGACGGTGGCGAGCGCGTTCCTCGCGGCGGGGCTCGCCGACGAGGTGCTCGTCTACCTCGCGCCGACGCTCCTCGGTGGGCCACGCAGCGCGCTCACGGAGCTCGGCGTCGGCACCATCGACGAGCAACGCCGGCTGCGCATCACAGACCTCACGAGACTGGGCGACGACATCGGGATCGTCGCACGAACCGGACGGCGTGCCGTCCCCAAGGAGTGACCCGGTGTTCACGGGAATCATCGAAAAACTGGGCGAGGTGCTCGCCCTTGAGCACCCGGCGGACGCCGCCGTCATCACGGTGCGCGCCCCCACTGGCCGCGAGCGACGCCGGGCACGGCGACTCGATCGCGGTGTCGGGCGTGTGCCTCACCGTCATCGACCAGACCGCCGACAGCTTCACCGCCGACGTGATGGCGCAGACCCTCGCGATGTCGACCATCGGGTCGCTCGCCGTGGGCGACCGGGTGAACCTCGAGCGCGCCGCCCAGGTGGGCGACCGGCTCGGCGGGCACATCGTGCAGGGGCACGTCGACGGCACCGGCACGGTGCTCAGCGTGACCCCGGGTGAGGCCTGGAGCGTGCTGCGCTTCTCGCTCGACGCGGGCCTCGCGCCCCTCGTCGTGGACAAGGGGTCGATCGCGGTCTCGGGCGTCTCGCTCACCGTATCGGCCATCGGCGACGAGCCCGACGGTTCGCACTGGTTCGAGGTGTCGCTCATCCCCGAGACGCTCGCGGCCACCACGCTCGGCACGCTCGAGGTGGGCGACCGGGTGAACCTCGAGACCGACATCCTGGCGCGCCACGTGCAGCGGCTCGCGATGTTCGAGCAGTTCGAAAGGAGCAACTCATGACGCTCTCCCCCATCCCCGAGGTGCTCGAGGCGCTGCGTGCCGGCAAGCCGGTGATCGTGTCCGACGCGGCCGACCGCGAGAACGAGGGCGACGCCATCATGTCGGCCGCCCTCGCCACCCCCGAGTGGATCGCCTGGATGGTGCGCCACACCTCCGGGTACCTCTGCGCGCCCCTGCCGGGCGACCTGGCCGACCGGCTGGCGCTGCCCCCGATGGTGGTCAACAACGAAGACACCCGGCGCACCGCCTACACGATCACCGTCGACGCCTCCTCAGGCGTCACCACTGGCATCAGCGCGCACGACCGGGCCCGCACCCTGAACCTGCTCGCCGACCCGGAGTCCACCCCCGCGAGCTTCATCCGGCCGGGGCACATCCTGCCCGTTCGCGCCGTCGACGGTGGCGTGCGCCAGCGCGCCGGGCACACCGAGGCGGCAGTCGAGCTGATGCGCGCCGCGGGCCTTGCGCCGGTCGGCGTGATCGGCGAGATGATCGCCGACGACGGCTCGGCGATGCTGATGGACGAGCTGCTCGCCACCGGCGAACGCGAAGGGCTCCCGGTCACGACGATCGAGCTGCTGATCGAGTGGCTGAACGAGCAGGACGGGGCGGCCGACACAGCCACCCCGCCTGCGGCGTCCGCGTCCGCCGATCCCGTGACCGTTCCCGCCTCGGCCGAGGCGGTCGCCGCCGCCGCGCGCAACGACGTCCCCGTCGACGCGCCCCGCGTGCACTTCGAGGTCGAGACCACCGTCCCCACCACGCACGGCGCCCTCCGGATGCGCGCTTACCGCGATCTCGTGACCGGCGCCGATCACGTGGCGATCGTCGCCGGCGACCCCACCGCGCCCGACGCCCTGGTGCGGGTGCACTCCGAATGCCTGACCGGCGAGGCGTTCGGCTCGCTGAAGTGCGAGTGCGGGCCGCAGCTGGACGCATCGCTCGATCTCATCGCCGAGCACGGCGGTGCGGTCGTCTACCTCCGCGGCCACGAGGGTCGCGGCATCGGCCTCGTGAACAAGTTGCGCGCCTACCGCCTGCAGGAAGACGGGCTCGACACCCTCGACGCGAACGTCGCCCTCGGCCTCCCCGCCGACGCGCGCGACTACGGCGCGGCGGTCGCGATCCTCGAGGATCTCGGCGCCACGAGCATCCGTCTGCTCACCAACAACCCCGACAAGGTGCGCCAGCTCGAAGAGCACGGCGTCACGGTGGCGGAGCGCATCCCACTCGTGGTGGGCGCATCCACGTTCAACCAGAAGTACCTCGACACCAAGCGCGACCGGATGGGGCACGTGCTCCCCTCGGCCGTGCGCTGAAAGGACATGAACCCATGAGCGGAGCAGGAGCCCCGAGTCGCGACCTCGACCTCGACGGCACGGGCCTGAGCATCACGATCGTCGCCGGCACCTGGCACGAGGAGATCACGAACGGGCTGATCGAGGGCGCACGGCGTGCTCTCACCGCGGCCAACGTGACCGTCACCGAAGTGCGGGTGGCAGGCAGCTTCGAGCTGCCCGTCGTCTCGAAGGCGGCACTCGAGGCGGGCGCGGATGCGGTGGTGGCGCTCGGCGTCATCATCCGTGGCGGCACGCCGCACTTCGAGTACGTGTCGGATGCCGCGACCAGTGGGCTCACTCAGGTGAGCATCCTCACCGGCAAGCCCGTCGGCTTCGGCGTGCTGACGCTCGACGACGAGAAGCAGGGCCTCGACCGCGCAGGCCTCCCGGGCTCGAAGGAGGACAAGGGCGCCGAGGCGGCCGAGGCCGCTGTGGCGACCGCGTTGACGCTCCGCGCCATCCACGGCGCGTAATCCGTCGACTTCTCCAAACGAAACGGCGACCGCACCCCCGGGGAGGGGCGGTCGCCGTCTCGTTTGGCGAAGTCCGGGCTAGGGCTGCGCGCCGACCCAGCCGACGGAGGCGGCGGCGGCCAGGCTCGCGGCCTCCATCGCGTCGCGCTCGCCGAGTCCGGCGGCGAGACCCGCGGCGAGGGTGCCGCAGAAGCAGTCGCCGGCACCCGTGGTGTCGACGACGGCCGACACGGCGCCGGCCGGCACCTCGTGCTCACCCCAGCGCGACCCCTTCGAGCCCAGGGTCACGAGCACCGAGCGAGGGTGGTAGCCGTCAGCCGCGAGCAACTCGTTCTCGTGCTCGTTCACCACGATCGGGTCGGCCAGGTCGAGCACGTCGCCCGGCAGGGCAGCGTAGGGGGCGAGGTTCAGGATGACGCGAGCCCCGCGCGCTGCGGCGATGCGCGCGGCCTCGGCCACGACGTCGGTGTCGATCTCGAGCGAACCGAGCAGCACGTCGCCCGGCCCGAGCTCGCGGAGCGACGCGAGGTCGCCCACGGTGACGCGGCCGTTGGCGCCGGGCGAGACGATGATCGTGTTCTCGCCATCGGCCGAGACCGCGATGGCGGCGTGACCGGTGGACACGCCCGTGGTGCGCGAGAGGTGGGCGGTGTCGATGCCGTAGCCGGCGAGCCGGCGGAGATAGGCGTCGCCATCGGCGTCGTCGCCGACCCGGCCGACGAACGAGACTCGCGCGCCCGCTCGAGCCGCCGCGACCGCCTGGTTCGCGCCCTTGCCGCCGAAGTACTTCACCAGGTCACCGCCCATGAGGGTCTCGCCGGGTTGCGGGTGCCGTTCGACCTCCACCGTCGAATCGATGTTCAACGAACCCACGACGACCACTCTGCCCACGTGCCACTCCCTCGAAAGACGTACCCCCGACATCTTAGGGCAGCGTAAAATTGCCTCTTCCGCTCCGACTCAGCCGTCTGCTGCCGACCGAAGGTTCCGATGACCACCACAACGCTCGACGCCCCGCCCGCCGCACCCGCGAACACCCGAGGTCGCGTCATCCTGGCGAGCCTCATCGGCACCTCGATCGAGTTCTACGACTTCTACGTCTACGCCACCGCCGCCGTGCTGGTCTTCCCCACCCTGTTCTTCGCGAACTCCGATCCCACCATCGCGCTGCTGTCGTCGTTCGCCGTGTTCGGCGTCGCCTTCATCGCCCGGCCCATCGGCAGCATCCTGTTCGGTCATTTCGGCGACCGCATCGGGCGCAAGCGCACCCTGGTGGCGTCGCTGCTCACGCGACCGTGCTGATCGGCGCGCTGCCCACCGGGCTCACGCCGGGCTGGCAGATCCTCGCCCCCGGACTCCTGGTGCTGTTCCGGTTCTGCCAGGGCCTCGGGCTCGGTGGAGAGTGGTCGGGCGCCGCCCTCCTCGCCACCGAGAACGCGCCCGCGGGCCGGCGCGCCGTGTATGGCACCTTCCCGCAGCTGGGGGCACCGATCGGCTTCATCATCGCGAACGTGGTGTTCCTGGTGCTGAGCACCACGCTCGACTCCGAGGCCTTCCTCGCGTGGGGCTGGCGGGTGCCGTTCCTGGCGAGTGCCGTGCTCGTGATCATCGGCCTCTATGTGCGGTTCAAGCTCGTCGAGACTCCGGCGTTCACGAAGGTCGTGAACGCCGGCGAGGTGGCCAAGCTGCCGCTCGCGCGGGTCTTCAAGACCAGCTGGCGGCCGCTCATCCTCGGCACCTTCATCATGCTCGCCACCTACGTGCTGTTCTACCTGATGACGACGTTCACGCTCACGTTCGGCACCACCGCGTCGTCGGTGGAGTCGGCGCAGGCCGCGGCCGAAGCCGCCGGCAAGGCGTTCGACCCCGAGTCGTTCGTGCCCGGGCTCGGCTACAACCGCAACGAGTTCCTCATCATGCTGGTGGTCGGATGCGTGTTCTTCGGCATCTTCACGCTCGTCGCAGGCCCGCTCGCCGAGCGCTTCGGCCGCCGCATGACGCTCATCTGGACCACGATCGGCATCGCCGCCTTCGGCCTGTTCTTCGTGCCCCTCTTCGCCGGCGGGTTCGTGGGCGTGATGGCGCTGCTCGTGATCGGCTTCACCCTGATGGGGCTCACTTTCGGCCCGATGGGGTCGGAACTGCCCGAGCTCTTCCCCGCCAACGTGCGCTACACCGGCTCGGCCATCAGCTACAACGTCGCGTCGATCCTGGGCGCGGCGGTCGCGCCGTTCATCGCCGTGGCGCTCTGGACCGCCGCCGACGGCAGCCCCGCGCTCGTGGGCAACTACCTGTCGCTCATGGCCCTGATCACGCTCGGCGCCCTCATCATCAGCCGCGAGACCCGCGACATCGACTTCGAGAACACCCTCACCTGACCCGCCGCCCGAAACTCCGTCGTTCCGGGCGGCGGGGGCAGGATGCCGGCGGCGGGCTCAGAAGAGGGTGGGCGGCGGCGGTGCGGCCAGAGGCGGGGCGGCGCGGCGGCCGCGCAGGGCGAACTTGTCCTGCACCCCCGCGTCCGGCGCCGGGAAGCCATGCTCGCGCAGCAGTGGCTGCAGCTGCTCATCGAGCCACCGCCGGTACCGCGGGTCGGCCTCCGAGCCGCCGGCGTAGATGCGCTCGTAGTCGCCCACGAGCGACGGATGCTCGCGCCCGAGCCACGCGAAGAACCCGGGCCGCACGGTGGAACTGAGATACAACGCCGACGGCAGCACCGCCGTCGCGCCGGCCTCGGCGAGTTGCCGAACCATCCGCTCGAGCTGCCAGGGTCGATCGCTGAGGAGCGGCAGGATGGGCGCCAGGAACACCGTGCAGTCGAGCCCCGCCGCCCGGATCTCGGCGAGCGCCGCCAGCCGCGCCGCCGTCGTGGGGGTGCCCGGTTCGAGCGACTGCTGCAGCTCGGCGTCGACGAACGAGATGGAGAGCCCCGGCTCGACGTGCGCCCGCCGATCGGCCTCGACGAGGAGAGGGATGTCGCGCCGGATGAGCGTGCCCTTCGTGAGCACGGAGAACGGGATGCGCGCCGCGCCCAGCGCCTGGATGATGCCCGGCATCAGCCGGTAGCGCCCTTCGGCCCGCTGGTAGGGGTCGGTGCTCGTGCCGAGCGCGACCCGCGGTGGCAGCACCCGCTTCTTCGCGAGCTCGGCCCGCAGCACCTCGACGACGTTCGTCTTGACGATGATCTGGGTGTCGAAGTCGCTCGTCGCGTTCAGCCCGAGGTGCTCGTGCGTGGGCCGGGCGTAGCAGTACACGCAGGCGTGGGTGCAGCCACGGTAGGGGTTGATGGTCCACTCGTCGGGCAACATCTTCGCGGTGGCCGGCACGTGGTTGAGCGCGGTCTTGGCCAGGATCTCGTGGAAGGTGATGCCCGCGAACTCGGGCGACCGCACGCTCTGCACGAGGTTGCTCACCCGCGCGAGCCCGGGCAGCGCGCCGGGGGCGAGTGCGTCGATGCGCTGACCCGCCCACCGCATCGCGTCGCTCATGCCCCGAGTGTAAGCGCCCCCACCGACACGCCCGCGCGTCAACCCAAGTTGACAGAGCGGATGCGTCAACGTAGGTTGACAGCATGGATGTCACCGACGTGCACACACTGGCCGCCGACGCGGGCAGCAACGACCCGATCGTGTCGCTGCGCGCCGTGGCGAAGCTCCGGCACGAGCTCGATCGCATCGAGGCCGTCGCCGTGCGCCGCGCCCGCAACGCGAACGCCTCCTGGCAGTTGATCGCGCTCGCCCTGGGCGTGTCACGCCAGGCCGTGCACAAGAAGTACGGCCGGCACTGAGCCGGCCCGCGCATCCGTCACTCCGCAGAGAAAGAAGACCATGTCGACCACCACGTCCACCCCCGCGAAGGACGACCCCCGACCGGCCCCACGCTCCCGCAGCCCCTTCGGCCGCGGTCGCGGCGGCAAGCCCGACGACGGCCCGCGCGCGAAGTTCCGGCAGCTGCTGCCGTTCCTCGCCGAGCACAAGAAGGTGCTCGCCGTGGTGATCGTGCTGAGCATCGTCGGGGCCGCTGCGAGTCTCGCTCAGCCGCTTCTCGTGAGTCAGGTGATCACGGTCGTGCAGGCGGGCAACCCGCTCAACATGCTGGTGTGGGCGCTGGTCGCGCTCGTCGTCATCTCGGGCCTCATCTCGGGCTTCCAGCACTATCTGCTGCAACGCACCGGCACGAGTGTGGTGCTCTCGGCCCGTCGCCAGCTGGTGCGGCGGATGCTCCGCCTCCCCATCAGCCAGTTCGACACGCGGCGCACCGGCGATCTGGTCTCGCGGGTCGGCTCCGACACGACCCTCCTCTACGCCGTGATCACGCAGGGGCTGATCGACGCGATCGGTGGGTCGCTGGTGTTCTTCGGCGCCTTGATCGCGATGCTCGTCATCGATCCGGTGCTCCTCGGCCTCACCGTGCTCGTGATCGGCGTCTCCATCGTCACCGTGGTCATGATCTCGGGGCGGGTGCGCACGGCGAGCCGCAAGCAGCAGGAGAAGGTGGGCGATCTGGCCGCCGCGGTGGAGCGCTCGATCAGCGCGATCCGCACCGTGCGCGCATCCAACGCCACCGAGCGCGAGATCACGGCGGTCGAGAAGGATGCGCAGGGGGCGTGGGAGCAGGGCGTCAAGGTCGCCAAGATCTCGGCCCTCGTGGTGCCGGTCGCGGGCATCGCGTTGCAGGTCTCGTTCCTGGTGGTGCTCGGTGTCGGCGGCTATCGCGTCGCATCCGGGGCCATCACGATCGCGAGCCTGGTGTCGTTCATCCTCTTCCTGTTCATGATGATCGCCCCGCTCGGCTCCGCCTTCGGCGCCATCAACTCGGTGAACCAGGCGCTGGGGGCGCTCGGCCGCATCCAGGAGATCGTCGACCTGCCGATCGAGGGGCAGGACGACCGGGCGATCGCCGCTCTCGCCGCACCCGGCTCCGCGTCGGAGGATGCGCCGGCCATCGAGTTCGTCGACGTGCACTTCGCGTACGACGAGAAGGCGAGCCCGGCGATTCCTCGGCCCAGGATGCAGAGGCCGAGGAGGTCGAGACGGGCGTGCTGCACGGCGTGAGCTTCGCGGCCGGTCGCGGCAAGCGCACCGCGATCGTCGGCCCGTCGGGCGCCGGCAAGTCGACCATCCTCGCCCTGATCGAGCGGTTCTACGACCCCACCTCCGGCGCCGTGCGCTTCGGCGGCGTCGACGTGCGGCAGCTCGACCGCGTCGAGCTCCGCTCGCAGATCGGCTACGTGGAGCAGGATGCGCCGGTGCTCGCGGGGAGCATCCGCCAGAACCTGCTGCTCGGCTCCCCCGACGCCACCGACGCCGAGTGCGTCGAGGTGCTGCACGCGGTGAACCTCGGCGAAGTGCTCGAGCGTTCCCCCGAGGGGCTGGATGCGGCGGTCGGCGAAGACGGCGTCATGCTCTCCGGCGGCGAGCGTCAGCGCCTCGCCATCGCCCGGGCGCTGCTGGCCGCGCCGCCGGTGCTGCTGCTCGACGAGTCGACCTCGTCGCTCGACGGCCTGAACGAGCAGATGCTCCGCGAAGCCATCGACGCGGTGGCCGAGAACCGGTCCCTGATCGTGATCGCGCACCGGCTCTCGACCGTGGTCGACTCCGACCAGATCGTGGTCGTCGACCACGGCCGAGTGGTGGGCGTGGGCACCCACTCCGAGCTCGTCGCCTCGACGCCGCTCTACCGCGACCTGGCGAAGCACCAGCTGCTCGTGTAGCGGAAGGGGCGGACCGCGCAGCGCAGACCGCCCCTCCCGTCGAGCGCCCGCTCAGTTCTTCGGCGTCGACCGCCGCAGCACCACGAAGCCCACCACGGCCGCGAGCGCCGTGATCACGAGGCTCCAGGCGACGAGGCCACCCGGTCCGGCCGCCACGAAGAACGCCCCCACGGCGGGCCAGCTGTCGGTGAGAGTGGTGAGCACGATCCCCCCGAGCACGAGCACGGTGAGCCCGGCGAAGAACACCAGCATGCCGTTCACGCGCCAGCGCTGGTAGAGCGTCGAGACCATCGCCCCGACGAAGAAGCAGAACAGGAACGCGGCGAAGAACAGCAGGAACCGTTCGTACCAGGGTGCATCGGCGCCTCCGAAGTAGAGCACCGTGAACATCCGGCCGCCGAGGCCCCAGCCGTTCGTGAGCTGCTCGATCACGGCGAGCAGCGTGATGAACGCGCTGTACACGGCCGAGAGCCCCACGAAGGCGAGGGCGGAGCCCAGCCAGAAGTCGCGGCGGGTCACGCTCATGCCGAGGGCATAGGGGAAGGCGTAGGCGACCGCCTGCACCCCGATCACGACGGCATAGACGAACACGTAGAACGACGCCCCGCTGTACTGCAGCCCCTCCTGGGCGTCGGCGCGATCGGCCGGATCGGTGATTGAGCGCAGGATCAGCCACCAGATGACCATGTTCACCGCCAGGATGAACAGCAGGATGAGGGCGGGGACCACGAGCACCTGCAGCCGGTTCACGACGTGCAAGCGGGCGACCGGCAGGATGCGGCCCGCGCCGTGCGCCGCGGCCGATGCGGGGCGGGTGGAGGTGTCGAGGGCGGTCATGCGTTCTGCTCAATTCCGGTCGAGGCGCCGGTCTTCTGCACGACCAGCTGCTGGAGGGAGACGGGGGCGAGTTCGAGGCCGAGTTCGCCGGCCTCCCGTCGCTCGGCCGGGTCGAGCCGGCCGACGGTGACCGAGGCGAGCCCGCCGATGCCCTCGCGGTGCAGCACCTCACGGCCGGCCACGAAGGAGTCGACGAGCGCTCGGGTGCCGACCACCGTGGTGGCCGATCCGCGCAGCGATTCGGCGTCGGCATCGAGCAGGATGCGCCCCTGATCGATCACGATCACGTGCTCGAGCAGGTTCGACACCTCGTCGATCAGGTGCGTCGAGAGCACGATGGTGCGCGGATGCTCGGCGTAGTCCTCGAGGAGGCGATCGTAGAAGATCTGCCGGGCCACCGCATCCAGACCGAGGTACGGCTCGTCGAAGAAGGTCACGGCGGCCCGGCTCGCGAGGCCCACGATGACGCCGACGGCGGAGAGCTGGCCGCGCGAGAGCTTCTTGATGCGGCGGTTCAGCGGCAGCCGGAAGTCGTCGATCAGGCGCTCGGCGAGCTCGGCGTCCCAGTGCGGGAAGAACCACGGCGCGGTGCGGAAGACGTGCTTCGGCTTGAAGTCGTCTGGGTACTTCTGGCTCTCTTTGATGAAGCTCACCCGCTGCAGCACCTGCCGGTTCTCGACCGGGCGCTCGCCGAACACCCGGATGTCGCCGTGGGTGGCGAAGTCCTGCCCGGTCAGCAATTGCATCACGGTGGTCTTGCCCGCGCCGTTCCGGCCGAGGAGCCCCGTGATGGTGTTCTCCTCGATGCCGAACGACACGTCGTCGACGGCGACCACGGAGCGGAAGCGTTTGGTGAGGTGCTCGACCTCGATCACGGCGCTCATTCGGTGCCCTCCCGCCGGATCATCTCGACCAGCTGCGACTCCGAGATGCCGAGCTTGCCGGCCTCGGTCACGAGCGGCTTCACGTACTCGTTCTGGAACTGATCGCGGCGTTTGGCGACCAGGCGCTCCCGCGCCCCGGTGGCGACGAACATGCCGATTCCCCTCTTCTTGTACAACACCCCGTCGTCGACGAGGAGGTTCACTCCCTTACCGGCGGTCGCCGGATTGATGCGGTGGAATGCCGCGAACTCGTTCGTCGACGGCACCTGACTCTCTTCGGGCAGGCTGCCGCCGATGATGTCGTTCTCGATCTGCTCCGCGATCTGAACGAAGATCGGCCGCGACTCATCCACGCTGCGTGCCGTTCATTGGTTCATTACTCATGTAACTAACCAATCAGGTCGTCTGTACGGTGTCAAGTCCCGATGCCAGAATGGGCTCGTGAGCGCCCTCCCCGATCCGTCGTCGTTCGCCGAGACAGTCACTCCGGCACCCGTCGTGTCGGTGGCCGAGGCCGAGGCCGTCGCCGTTCGCGTGTTCGGTGTGGCCGGTCGAGCGCAGGCGCTCGGCAGCCAGTACGACGCCAACTTCGTGCTGACGCCGGCCGACGGGGGCCCGCGCGCGTTGCTGAAGTTCGCGCATCCGTCGACCACGGCGGAGGAACTCACCGCTCAATCGCTCGCGGCAGTGCTCGTCGGCGAATCCACCGGCATTGCGACGCCCCGCACCCGAGCGGCGCTCGACGGTGCGCTGGACCCCGTGTCGGTGCGGTCGGTCGAGGTGTCGGGCGCCGGCGGCCCGCTCCTGGTGCGGATGCTCGACTTCGTCGAGGGCACCCCGCTCTCCGGGCCGCGCTATCTGGCGCCGGCCGTCGTCGCGGCGCTAGGGTCGTTCGCCGCGCGATCGGTGCTGGCTTTGGCCGGATTCGAGCATCCGGGAGCACAGCGGACGCTGTCGTGGGATCTCCGGAACGCCGACGCCCTGGTGACCGCCCTGCTGCCGGCGGTGACGGATGCGGCGCTCGCCGACCGGGTTCGAGTCGCGTCGGCGAGCGCGGACCAGGTGGTGCGGGGTCTCGACGCCGAGCTGCCGCGCCAGGTGATCCACGGCGACCTCACCGACGACAACACCGTGGGCCGCCCGGTCGGGGCAGGCGGCGGGCGGCTCGACCCGTGCGGGATCATCGACTTCGGCGACGTGGTGCACTCCTGGGCGGTGGCCGAACTGGCCGTGACCTGTTCGTCGGTGCTGCATCATCGCGGTGCGTCGGCGGTCTCCATCCTGCCGGCGGTGCGCGCGTTCTGCGCGCTGCGACCGCTCTCTCCCGCCGAGGCCGACGCGCTCTGGCCATTGATCGTGGCGCGCGCCGCAACCCTCGTCGTGAGCGCGCACCACGCGGCCGCCGTCGACCCGCAGAACGACTACACCCGCGCGAACGCCGCCCACGAGCACCGCATCTTCGAGGTCGCGACGAGCGTGCCGACTGCCGTGATGACGGCCCTGGTGCGGGAGGCCGCCGGATTCGCCGCTTCCGCGCCCGCGGCGGCTGCGGCTGCGGTCGCAGCTGCGGCTGCGCATCCGCTGCTGCCGGGGCTTCGCGCCGACGCCGTGACGGCGGTCGACCTGTCCAGCACGAGCCCGCTGCTCGCGGCCGGCCGCTTCGCCGAGCCGGACGCCGAGCGCGCCCTCGTCGCCGAGGCCCTCCGCGCCGCTCCCGACGCCGCCGCGCGCAGCGGTTCGTCGACCGCGGGCACCGCTTCCGACACCATCGGGACCGTCGAGCTCAGCACGGCCGATGCGGATGCAGCTGCCGCGACCGATGCCGCGCACCTCGCCTCGGCGCGCGCGGTCATCACGCGCTTCGCTGAGCGGCGACTGACCCGCTCGTTCCGGGAGTCGCCGCAGCCGCACGCCTGCGCGGCTCTCGGCGTAGCGGTCACCGCGGATACGACCCTTACGGTGCACGCACCGTGGAGCGGCACCAGCACCTGGCTCGCGGCCGGCATGCTCCCGGAACTCCTGCCCGACGCCGCACCGACCGCGACCGAGCGCAGCGATCACCCCGCGCGGGTCCTGCGCCTCGTCGCCGACGACGGTCTCGTGCTCGAGCTGAGCGGGCTGCGCCCGCCCACGCACTCGCAGGCCGCCGAACCTGGTGCCGCTGGCGAACCCGCTGCTGGCACCCTCGCCGGGAACGCGA
>BADC01000304.1 GCA_000333435.1 Corynebacterium-like bacterium B27
CTAGCCGGCGTTGACGATCTCGAGCAGGCTCGGGTTGTTCTTGTACGCCTCGGCCGCGTTGTCCTTCGTGACGATCACGGGGGGCAGCAGGTAGGCCGGAACGATCTTCACACCGTTGTCGTACTGCTCGGTGTCGTTCACCTCGGGCTCGTCACCCTTCTGCAGCGCCTTGATCATGTCGATGGTCTGGGCGACGAGGAGCGTGGTGTCCTTGTTGATGGTGGAGTACTGGTCGCCGGCCATGATCGACTTGACCGACTCGACCTCGGAGTCCTGACCGGTGACGGTGAACGTCTTGACGTCCTTGCCGGCCTGCTGCACCGAGGTGAGGATGGCGCGGGCGAGGGTGTCGTTCGGCGACAGCACGCCGTCGATGGTCTTCGAACCGTAGGTCGAGGTCAGCAGCGAGTCCATGCGGGACTGCGCGTTCTCGGCCTTCCAGCCCTGGGTCGCGGTCTGGTTGATGTCGGTCTGACCCGAGCCGACGACGAGGGTGCCGTCGTCGATCTTCGGCTGCAGCACGCTCATCGCACCGTTGAAGAACACCGCCGAGTTGGCGTCGTCGGGCGAGCCGGAGAACAGCTCGATGTTCCACGGCGCGTCGTGGCCCGAGCGGGCCTTGAGGCCGTCGAGCAGGGCCTGGCCCTGGAGCTCACCGACCTTGTAGTTGTCGAACGCGACGTAGTAGTCGACGTTCGGCGTGTTCTCGATCAGGCGGTCGTAGGCGATGATCTTGACGCCGGCGTCGGCAGCCTGCTGCAGCTGCGTGCCGAGCTGCTTGCCGTCCTTCGCACCGATCACGATGACCTTGGCGCCGTTCGTGATCATGGCCGAGATCTGGTTCTGCTGCTCGGCCACGGTGTTCGACGCCGGAGCGTACTGCACGTCGGCCTTGAAGCCGGCCTCGCCCAGTCCGTCCTCGAACAGCTTTTCCGCGAGCACCCAGTTCTCCGAGGTCTTGTCGGGGAGCGCGACGCCAATGGTGGAGTCGGCCGGGAAAC
>BADC01000303.1 GCA_000333435.1 Corynebacterium-like bacterium B27
CTTCTCGGCGATCACCGCCGGGGTCGAGCGAACGGTCGCCGCGCTCGGCTCCACTCCGCTGATCGGCTTCGCCGGCGCACCCTTCACGCTTGCCGCCTACCTCGTGGAGGGCGGCCCGTCGAAAGACCACATCCGCGCCCGCACCCTCATGCACGCCGACCCCGACGCCTGGGCGGCCCTTCTCGGCTGGGCCGCCGAGGTGACCGGCCGCTTCCTGCGCGCGCAGATCCTCGCCGGGGCGAGCGCGGGGCAGCTCTTCGACTCCTGGGTCGGTTCGCTCTCGCGGGCCGATTACGTCACCCGCGTGGCGCCGCACTCGGCGGCGGCCCTCGCGCAGATCGCCGATCTCGACGTGCCGACCGTGCACTTCGGGGTGGGCAGCGGCGAGGTGCTGAAGCCCATGCACGACATCGGGGTGGACGTCGTGGGGGTCGACTGGCGCATCCCGCTCGACGAGGCATCGGCCCGGCTCGGGGGCGGCGTGACCCTGCAGGGCAACGTCGACCCGGCGCTCCTGGCCGCGCCGTGGCCGGTGCTCGAGGCGCACGTGCTCGACGTGCTCGCGCGCGGCCGCAGCGCTCCGGCGCACGTGCTGAATTTGGGGCACGGGGTGCCGCCCGAGACCGATCCGGCCGTGCTGACGCGAATCGTCGAACTCGTGCACGCGCAGGCGGAGGCCGGCACGGTGCCGCCGGCGGAGGCCGGGCGATGACGGATGCGACGGGCGGGGAAGCGCCGCGCTTCGGTGTGCGCACGGAGCCGGGAGCCGATGCCGGCGACGCTCGGGCGGAGGGGATCGCCGACGTCGTGGTGATCGGCGGCGGGATCGCCGGGCTGTCGCG